>NZ_VICD02000212.1 GCF_006546735.2 Marilutibacter maris
CAAAGTTTGCTGCGCAAACCTTGGGCCCCGCCGTTGCGCTTCCACACCCCCATTCGCATCTGCGATGCGAATCGCCCCCTGACTCAGGGGGCTGGGGTCATGGGGCGGACAAACGCTCTTCGTAGGAGCGGCGTGAGCCGCGATGGGGCTTTGACGGGGTGCTGGTCGCGGCTTTGCGGTGGCGGGATCAGCCGCGCTTGAGCGAATCGCGGATCTCGCGCAGCAACAGCACGTCCTCGCTGGGCTCGGCGGGCGCGGCGGCTTCGGCCTCGGCCTCGGCCGACTTCTTCAGCCGGTTGTAGCCCTTGATGAAGAGGAAGATCACGAAGGCGATCAGCACGAAGTCGACGAGGGTCTGGATGAAGGCGCCATAGCGGATCGCGACTTCGGCGATCTCGGCGCCGGCGGCATCGACCGAGGCCGGGCTGAGCACGTACTTCCAGTCGCTGACGTCGACGCCGCCGGTCAGGTGGCCGACCGCGGGCATGACGATGCCATCGACCAGGGCGGTGACGATCTTGCCGAACGCCGCGCCGATCACCACGCCGACGGCGAGGTCGATGACGTTGCCGCGGGCGATGAATTCCTTGAACTCGCTGACCATGCCCATCTGCCGTGCTCCGTGTATGAACGTGGCCGACAGGCTACCGCAAAGCCCGCGCCCGCAGGCGATGCGCGGGCGCTCAGGCCAGCGCGGGCAGGATCCGTCCGGACAGCGGCGGCAGCCCGTCGAGGGTCGCCTGGAAGCTGTCGCCGGGGCGCAGCGGACCGACCCCGGCCGGCGTGCCCATGAACACCAGGTCGCCGGCGCGCAGCGCGTACAGCTTCGACAGCTCGTGGAGGATCTCCGGAACGCTCCAGATCAGGTCATCGAGCGAGGCATGCTGGCGGATCTCGCCGTTGACCGCGAGCGCGATCGAACGCCCGGCAAGATCGCCCAGCGCGGCCGCCGGCACCAGTGCACCTACCGGCGCGGCGAAGTCGAACGACTTGCCGGTATCCCACGGCAGGCCCTTGGCCTTGGCCGCGGCCTGCAGGTCGCGACGGGTCAGGTCCAGGCCCAGCGCGTAGCCGTAGACCAACGCCCCGGCCCGTTCCGGCGCCAGTTCGCCGGGCGGGGCATCGGCGCCGAGCGCGACCACCAGCTCGACCTCGTGATGCAGCTCGGTGGTGCCGGGCGGGTAGGGCACCTGGCCGTCGACGACGATGGTGTCGGCGGGCTTGAGGAAGAACGTTGGCAGGCCCCGGTCGGCCTTGCCCGCGGGCGCCGCCGCGCCCATCTCGCGCGCGTGATCGGCGAAGTTGCGGCCGACGCAGTAGATCCGGCGGACCGGGAACCGGCGCGCCGCCGCCTCGTCGTTGTCGATGATCGGGATGCGAGGCGCTTCCGGCGCCGGGATGACGTCGCCCATGTTCTGAGTCCCGTGGGTTGCGGCCGCTCGGCGCGGCGGAGGAGGCGCTGGCGGCTCAGCCGGCCGGCGGGATGGTGCGGTCTTCCAGGCGCGCCTTCTCGACGACACGGAACTCACCGTCGACGACCTGGCCGTCGTGCCGGCGGTGTTTACCGGCGATCGGGTGCCCGCGCTGCTGCCACCACCGCAGCAGCAGGCCGGCGGCGATCATCGCCGCGCCGACCACCACCGAGAACATCACCAGCACCGCCAGGATCGCCAGCCCGAGCACGCCCAGCGCGATACGCAGCCAGCGCTGGCGCGGCTTGCGCGGCGAGGCGGCGGAACGGATGCGTTCGTGCAGGCGGAAGGGGTCGAAACGGAAGGTGTGGGCGAACATGGGCTCGGTTGTCTGGGGCGGTCGTGACACAATCCGGCAACATTGCCGAGGCGCGAGTATCGGGCCCCGCGCATATGACCGTGTAATGGATTCGTTAAAAGAGCGTGAGCGGCCGTCGGTCGTGCCGGCACGCCCCACCCGGACCTTCGCCGATGAGCACCGAGCCGCTGTTGAAACTGGAGCAGTTCCCCGACGATGGCCTGGCCGAGGTCGAAGCGGTGGTCGACGGCGATGCCGAGTCGCTGGTGCTGTTCCGCGACGGCGACCGGGTGCGCGCCTGGTTCAACATCTGCCCGCATGCCGGCAGGCGCCTGGACTGGTCCCCAGGGCGATTCCTGCGCAGCAAGGATGGATTGCTGGTGTGCGCCGCCCACGGTGCCAGCTTCGAGTTGGCCGGCGGCGCGTGCGTGGCCGGTCCGTGTCGCGGCGAGGCCCTGCGCGAGGTCGCGGTCGAGGTCCGCGACGGCGCGGTCTGGCTGGGCGCCGGCGACTAGGACAGGTCCGCTCCGGACGCGGCCGTCGCCTGCTCGCGTGGGCGCTTGCGGCGCAGCGGTGCGACCGACGCTTCGCCCAACACGCGCCTGAGCGTGCGCATCATGTGGCTGTGGTGGGCGAAGCCCGCTTCCAACGCGATCTGGCTGGCCGGCATGTCGCGCCTGAGCAGCAGTTCGCGCGCGCGACAGCGGGATCGACGACGGCATCCCACGCTTCATGGCCGATCTGTTCCAGCGCGCCGCCGATGCCGGCCATGCCGGCGAGGAGGCCGCGGCCTTGATCAAGGTGCTGCGTTCGCCGGCCTGATCGTCGTCTTGGGGCCGTCCAATCGCGGCTCACGCCGCTCCTACGAAAGCGCGTAGCGCCGGTTGTCAGGCCTCGGCCCTGTGGCATTCCCGGTGCCGGCAACGGCACTCGCGGGCGTGAGCCGCGATCCCCGGGCCGCGCCCGGGAATCCCCAAGGTTTGCTTCGCAAACCTTGGCCCCACCGTTGCGCTGCCACACCCCCATTTGCATCTGCGATGCGAATCGTCCCCTGACTCAGGGGGATGGGGTCATGTGGCGGGAAAACGCTCTTCGTAGGAGCGGCGTGAGCCGCGATGGAGCTTTCACGGGATTGCCCGGTCGCAGCTTGCGCAGCTCCTACGAAAGCTTGCGAGTGACGAACACCTGCCGTCCTTCGATCCGAATCGGAACGGCAGGCTTCAGGACAGTCGTGGTCAGAACAGCAGGTTCACCATCAGCACCGCGATCGCGGTGTAGACCAGCGACAGCGGCGCGCCGATCTTCCACAGCTCCTTGGCGCTGTAGCCGGCAGGACCGGTGATCATCGAGATCACCGGGTTGGAGGCGGTCATGAAGTTGTTCGACGCCGACAGCGCGACGATCAGCGCGAACGCGGTCGGGTTGCCGCCCGCCGCCAGCGCGATGTTGATCGCCAGCGGTACCACCACGATCGTCGCGCCGACATGGCTGATGACCAGCGAGAACGCCGTCGTCAGCAGGCCCAGCAGCAACTGCATGATCCATACCGGGGTGCCGTCGGGGAGCTGCTCGATGCTGTGGCCGGCGACCCAGGCCGCGGCGCCGCTGGAGTCCATCGCCCAGCCCAGCGGGATCAGGCAGGCCATCATGAAGACGGTCTTCCAGTTGATCGCCGAGTAGGCCTCGTCGATGTGGATCACGCCGGCGATCAACATGCCGGCCACGCCGGTCATCAGCGCCAGCGACACCGGCAGCCGCGAGGACAGGGCCAGCAGCATCGCCACCGCGAAGATGCCCATCGCGATCTTGAACTTGTGCGGGCGCTGCTCGCCCTTGGGGTAGTCGGTGACCACCACCAGGTCCTTGCCGGCGGCGGCCTTGGCCAGGTCGGTCCAGATGCTGTGCAGCACCAGCATGTCGCCGGCGCGCAGCGGCTGGTTGCGCACGTCGTCGCGCAGCACGGTCTTGTCGCGGTTGATCGCCAGCAGGCTGATGCCGCGCTGCTTGCGCAGTTCCAGCTCGCGTCCGGTCTTGCCGATGAAGCCGGAGGTCGGCGGGATCACCGCCTCGGAGATGCCGGCGCGGCTGGGGTTGAACAGGTCGCCGAAGTTGCGCAGCCGCGAACTCAGGCGCAGGAAGTTGTTCTGCGCGAAGTCGGCGACCTGCTGCTTGGGGCCCATCGCGCCGAGCACGCTGCCGACCCAGATGCGGGTATCGGCCGGCGGCGCCAGCCGCTCCTCGCTGTTGCTCTTCAGCGCCAGCAGCAGCGGCACCCCGTGCAGGGTTTCCGCCTCGCCCAGCGACATGCCGACCAGCGGGCTCTCGGCGGTGACGGTCAGTTCGTAGACGTCGCCCTCGATGCCGTAGGCCTTGGCGAAGTAGCTCTGGGTGCGGGCCGGGGTCACGCCCTTGCCGACCTCGTCGCGCTCGAGCTTGTGGCCGAAGAAGTGGAAGTAGGCCAGCGCCGCCGCCAGCAGGGTCAGGCCGATCGGCAGCGGTGCGAACATCTTCAGCGGTTCCAGCGTGGCCGCGCCGGAGGGCAGGTTGCTGTTGGCGGCGACCAGCAGGTCGTTGAGCAGGATCAGCGGCGAATTGCCGACCATGGTCAGCGCGCTGCCCATGATGATCGCCGCGGCGATCGGCAGCAGCAGCCGCGGCAGCGACAGGCCGGTGCGCGAGGACAGCCGCGAGGCGACCGGCAGGTACAGGGCCATCACCGCCGGGTTCTGCATGAACGAGGAGTTGATGCCGGCGATCGCGCCGGTCAGCAGCATCAGCCGCTGCTCGATGCCGTGGGCGCGCCGCAGCAGCCAGGCGGCGAGCCGGTTCAGCGCGCCGGTGCGGTCGAGGCCGGCGCCGAGGATCATCGTCGCGATCACGCTGATCACCGCCTGGCCGGAGAAGCCATTGAACAGCTCGTCCGGCGCGACCAGTCCGGACAGGCCCAGCATCACCAGCACGCACAGGGCGACGACGTCGGCGCGGATCCGCTCGAACAGGAACATCACCATCGTGAAGCCCACCAGCCCGAGAACGAGCTTCATGTCGGTGGTGAGCGTCAGCGCGGTGTCCATTTGGCTAGTAGTGAGCGAAGAGGAGTGAGGAACGGGAGAAGGGCGAGGTCGCGTCTTCCTCGGGCGGTGGGGGTGGAACTCTCACTGCTCACTCCTCTCCACTCAGGTCTCGCTCTTGTCGTAGAGCAGGTCCCAGACACCGTGCCCGAGCCGTTGGCCACGGGTCTCGAAATGGGTCTGCGGACGCCATGGCGGCCGGGCCACCGAGCCGCGTGCTCCGGCGCGGTTGGTCAGCCCTTCGGTGGCGTCGAGCACGTCCCACATATGCTCCGCATACTCCTGCCAATCGGTGGCCAGGTGCAAGCGTCCGCCGGCGGCCAGCTTGCGCACCAGCAGCGCGGCGAAGGCCGGCTGCACCAGCCGCCGCTTGTGGTGGCGCTTCTTGTGCCAGGGGTCGGGAAAGTAGATGCGGACCTCGTCGAGGCTGCCGTCGGCGATCTCGTTCTCCAGCACCTCGACCGCGTCGTGGTGGTAGAGGCGGACGTTGTCGACGTCGTCCTCGGCCAGTGCGTTGAGCAGGCGGCCGACGCCGGGGGCGTGGACCTCGATGCCGATGTAGTCGCGCCCGGGGTCCTGGCCGGCGGCGAAGCGCAGCGCCTCGCCGTTGCCGAAGCCGATTTCCAGCACCCGCTTGCGGGCGCGGCCGAACACCGCGTCGAAGTCGCGCGGAGAGGCCTGGTAGTCGAGGCCGAAACGCGGCCACTGCGCGTCGAACGCGCGCTGCTGCGCCGGCGTGAAGCGGCCCTGGCGCAGCACGAAGCTGCGGATCTGGCGCTGCCCTTCGTGGACGGTGAACGGCTTCGGCGGGGCCTTGCCGGTAGCGGACCGGGGCGGGCTGTCGCCGGACGCAGGGTCGGGCGATGCGTCTGAGGGCTTGTCGGCGCCGTTGCCCATCACCCGATCAGCCCGTCCACGGGACTGGAGGCGGAGGCGTAGCGCTTGCGCGGGATGCGGCCGGCCTTGAACGCGGCGCGGCCGGCCTCGACCGCCAGCTTCATCGCGTGGCCCATCAGCACCGGGTCCTTCGCGCCGGCGATCGCGGTGTTCATCAGCACGCCGTCGCAGCCCAGCTCCATCGCGATCGAGGCGTCGGAGGCGGTGCCGACGCCGGCGTCGACGATGATCGGCACCTTCGCGTTCTCGACGATCTCCAGCAGGTTGTAACGGTTCTGCACGCCCAGGCCCGAGCCGATCGGCGCGGCCAGCGGCATCACCGCGACGCAGCCGATCTCTTCCAGGCGCTTGGCCAGGATCGGGTCGTCGGAGGTGTAGACCATCACCTCGAAGCCATCGCCGACCAGGGTCTCGGCGGCGGCGAGGGTGGCGACCACGTCGGGAAACAGGGTCTTCTGGTCGCCGAGCACTTCCAGCTTGACCAGGTTGTGGCCGTCGAGCAGCTCGCGCGCCAGCCGGCAGGTGCGCACCGCGTCATCGGCGGTGTAGCAGCCGGCGGTGTTGGGCAGGATGGTGAAGCGGTCCGGCGGCAGCACGTCGAGCAGGTTCGGCTCGCCCGGGTTCTGGCCGATGTTGCTGCGGCGGATCGCGACGGTGACGATCTCGGCGCCGGCGGCCTCGGTGGCCAGGCGGGTTTCCTCGAGATCCTTGAACTTTCCGGTGCCGGTGAGCAGGCGCGAGGCGTAGGTCTTGCCCGCGATGACGAGCGGGTCGGTGCGGTGGGGGGCGTTCATCCACCTATTATTGCATCGACTACCTATTGCATCGACTGCCGCCCAGGCGGCATGGCTTTC
>NZ_VICD02000213.1 GCF_006546735.2 Marilutibacter maris
GCGCGCGCGGCCCGCGCGAAGCCGGTGGAAGAAGCGTTGCGGAACTGGCGGACATCGCGAACCCGGCGGCAGTCACAAGGCCCACGACGATAGCAGTCCCGCAAACAAAAAGCGCCGCACGGGGCGGCGCTTTTCGAGGCTGCCGGGCCGCTCGCGCGGCGCCGGTGGCGGGGGATTTACTTGACCATCCAATAGACGTTGAAGTCGCCCTCGAGGGTGAAGCCCTTCTCGATGCCGTTGTTCCAGTCCTCATAGGGACGGTCGACGGTCTCGTAGCCGTGGGTCAGGGCCCAGGCGCGCAGCGCGTCGCGGACCTTGGCCAGGTTGGCCATGTGACCCACGAACGGCACCATCGCGACCTTCGAGCCTTCCGCGTAGACCGCCTCGACCGGACCCTCGACCTTGATCTCGAGCTTCTCGGCGTCGGTCGCCGGCACCGCGGCGGTGGCCTCGGCCTTGTCCTCGCCCTCCTTGCCGTTGCCATTGTCCTTGCTGTCGCCGTCGCCCTTCTTGCGCACCGGCTGGGCAACGTCGAAGGAATAGGTCTCGGCGCCGAACTCGTTGGTGATGACGCGGACCGGACCGGCGGCGACCAGACCGTTGGCGTCCATCACCTTCTTGATCCACTCCATGTTGCTCTTCATCTGGGTGGCGACGGCGTCGTTGTCGCGCGGCACCGCGGCGCGCACGATCAGCAGGTTCTGGGCCGGACGCTGCGACAGCTGCGGCGCCTTGCTCGGATCGTCCTTGCCGAACACCGAGTAGTCGTGGTTCGGCACGGTCGCCAGCATGTTGCTCAGGCGGCTCAGGCTGAGCTTCATGTCCTGACCGAAGTTGCTGGTCACGTACATGCCGGCGTAACGGCCCAGCAGGTCCCAACCGTAGTCGACGTCATAGGTCTGGGTGATCATGACGTTGCGGCCGCTGCGGCCGGTCGGGGTCAGGGTGTAGGTGGTCCGCTCGTTCTTGCCGCGGCCGCGGAACGGGTTGTTGCCCTTCGGATTGGAGGTCAGCGCGTAGCTCACGCTCTTGTTCGGCTCGTTGCCGGTGATCTCCCAGCTGCCGCTGCCGAGCTCCTCGACCTGGGACTGGTAGTCCAGGCGCGCGCCGACGCCGGATTCGGGGCCGGACAGCTTCAGCTCGATCCCCGGATCGTGCAGCACCAGCGAGTTCCAGTCGTCGAAGCGGCGCAGGCTGTTGAGCGTGTCGTACACGATCGTCAGCTTGCGGTTGGACTCGACGCTTTCCTCGAGGTGGCGGCGATCGGGCAGCAGGACGCCGACCGTCAGGAACAGCACGGTCACGATGGCAATGGAAATCAGGATCTCGATCAGACGGGTCATTCAGGTTTTCTCCAGGGCCGACCCGGGACCAGACCGGGGCGCAGACCCCTAATCCTAACAAGGAAGCCGGGGCGGGCGCATTACCCTTTCGCAGGAGTTCCACGCCCGGACCGCACCGGCGTTTCCGGGGCGGCCGCCAGCGAATCGTGCCGCCGGCCCGGGCCGCGCTGCGCCGCTCAGACCAGTTGCAGCTCGAACGCCTTCAATACCGCACGGGTACGGTCGCGCACGCCGAGCTTGGACAGGGTGAGGCGCCAGCGCCTGCGAGGCATCGCCTCGCCTGGCAACGAACGCCCGCCGCGCTGCGGCGGGCCGGGTATCCTGTCGCTCAGACCAGTTGCAGCTCGAACGCCTTCAATACCGCCCGGGTGCGGTCGCGCACGCCGAGCTTGGACAGGATATTGGACACGTGGTTCTTGATCGTGCCCTCGGCCACGCCCAGCGAATTGGCGATCTCCTTGTTGGAGAAGCCCCCGGCCATCAGCCGCAGGATCTCGGTCTCGCGGTCGGTCAGCGGGTCCGGCCGGTCGAGGCTCACGAACTCGTTGCGCATGTGCTCCAGCCCCGACAGCAGCCGCTGGGTGACCGCCGGTTGCACCAGTGAACCGCCCTGGGCCACGGTCTGGATCGCGTCGACCAGTTGTTCGAGCGAGACGTCCTTGAGCAGATAGCCCTTGGCGCCCGCCTTCAGGCCCGCCAGCACCAGTTGGTCGTCGTCGAAGGTGGTCAGGATGATGGTCGGCGGCAGGCTGTCGCTGCGGGCCAGCGCCTGCAGGGCCTCCAGCCCCGACATCACCGGCATGCGCATGTCCATCAGGACCACATCGGGCCTGACCTCCGGCACCATCTCCACCGCCTGGCGCCCGTCGCCGGCCTCGGCCACCACCTCGATGCCCTCGGCCAGCGACAACAGGGACCTAACCCCCTGCCGGACCAGGGTCTGATCATCAACAAGCAATACGCGGATCATGCCGCCGCTCCTTTGAGAGCCTGCCCCCGCCCCCACCGCGGCCCTTGCGGGAACCGGAGGGACTGCCGAACAGGCGAGATTGGAAAAGTGTACGTCGATACGGCCCGGGCGCACGATGCCGTCATGCCGCGTCTCCCCGTGCGTCCGGTCCGGGCCGGTCGGCCGCCTGGACGCTCGCGGCGGACTCCGCCGACGCCGAAGCGAGCACCGTGGCCGGCAGCGCCAGGCGCAACGCGAAGCCCGCCTGCGGGCGGGTTTCGATCTTCAGGTCGCCGCCATACAGGCCCAGCCGCTCGCGCATGCCGCGCAGACCGTTGCCGGATACCGGCGAACTGGCGCCGCGGCCGTCGTCGCGGGCCTCCATCACGATCATGTCGCCGTCGCGGTAGGCCTTCACCCACAGGTTGGCCGCGCCGGCGTGGCGGATGGTGTTGGTGATGATCTCCTGGGTGCTGCGCAGCAGGATGTGCGCGCGCTCGGGGTCGTCCAGGGTCAGCGGCGACTCGATGTCCATGTGAATGCGCAACGACGGCACGTTCTCCGCCAGCGGGCGCAGCGCCGCCTCCAGGTCGATCGCCCCGCCCTCCCTCAGCTGGCTGACCGCCTCGCGGACGTCGGTCAGCAGCAGCCGGGCCAGGGTGTGGGCCTGGCGGACGTGCTCGCGCACCCGTCCCTCGGACAGATGCCCCGCGACCTCCAGATTCAGGCTCAGCGCGGTCAGGTGGTGGCCGAGCAGGTCGTGCAGCTCGCGCGAGATCCGGGTGCGCTCGTTGACCCGGGCGCTCTCCGCCAGCAGGGCGCGGGTCGCGCGCAGCTCCGAGTTCAGCCTGCGCTGCTCCTCCCGGGCCAGCGACTGCTGGCGGGCGACGAAGGCGGTCACGAACACGAAGCTGGAGAAGCCCATGTAGACCAGCGACTGCACCACCGCGATCATCGGCGGCATGCCGATCGGGCCCGCGAACACCGGAATGATCGAGGCGCTGCTGCCGATCAGCCACACCAGTCCCATCCGCAGGGTCAGCAGCCAGGGCAGCAGCCCCGCCACCACCATCAGCAGGATGCTGCCCAGCCCGGTGCTGGAGAAGTAGCTGACGCTGATCGCGCACAGGGTCAGGATGAACAGCAGGATGTGGTCGAGCCAGGTGGTCCGCCGCGACCCCAGCGAGCGGGTGATCGACCAGTACACCGCGCCGAAGCTCAGATAGACCGCCAGCCAGCGCCCGACCGCGAGGTGCGGGGCGGCCACGTCGCCCTCCGGCAGGGCCTCGATCACCGCCGGGTCGAGCCAGATCGAAAGCAGCCAGCACCCCACCATCGCCCAGGTGAACAGGCCCGCATAGCGCAGCAGTCGGGAATGGTTCAGGAGGTTCAACATGCCGGCATGCTAGCCCCATCAGGGGTTTGCGTAGCCGTCCGAAAGTCATGGAATCGTCATTGCGCAGTCGCCCAGGCCCCGCAGCCATGCGATAATCCGCTTCGCTGGCGCCGCATGCGCCGGCCCGAAACATCATGGAGTCAGGAATGTCGATCGTCGTCCGCGACGTGCTTGAGCACGAGCTGGATTCCGTCCTTGCCCTCAACAACGCCGCCGGACCCGCCATCCTGCCGCTGGACGCGGCCCGGGTACGCCACTTCTACGACAGCGCCGAGTACTTTCGCGTCGCCCTGCGCGACGGCACGCTCGCGGGCTTCCTGATCGGCGTCGGTAGCGGCTCGGACCACGACAGCAGCAACTTCCGCTGGTTCCACGAGCGCCACGCGGGGTTCTTCTACATCGACCGCATCGTGGTCGCCAGCCGCCGCCGTGGCGGCGGTGTCGGCCGCGCGCTCTACGCCGATGCCCAGAGCTATGCCGAGCTGCGCTACCCGCAGATGGCCTGCGAGGTGTTCCTGGAGGGCGGCCACGACCCGGCGCTGCTGTTCCACGGCAGCTTCGGCTTCCGCGAGGTCGGCCAGCACGTGATGCCCGAGGTCGGCGTCCGCACCGCGATGCTGATGAAGTCGCTGTGCAGCTACGAGTGGGTCCGCGAGACCTACGGCGACAACCTGCCCGACGAGGACTGGGTCCGCGCCCGCCGCACCGTGGCGACGCCGCCGCGCCTGACCGGAACCTCCGGTCGATGAGCGCCGTCGCGATGGGTGATTATGAACAGGCGGGCGAACTGAAGATCGGCCAGGTCGGCATCGCCAACCTCCGCATCCGCACCCTCGACGTCGACCGTCTGATCGAGGAAATGCGCCAGCGCGTCCAGCGCGCGCCCCGCCTGTTCGCCCGCGCCGCCGTGGTGATCGACTTCGGCGGCCTGTCCCAGGTGCCCGACGTCGCCACCGCCCGCGCCCTGCTCGATGGCCTGCGCGAGGCCGGCGTGCTGCCGGTCGCGCTCGCCTACGGCACCACC
>NZ_VICD02000214.1 GCF_006546735.2 Marilutibacter maris
ACCGCAGGCCACCCGCGCCCTGCTGCGCGAGGCGCGCGACGCGCTGCTGCGTTCTCACGCCGACGCCGACAACGCCCGCCGGCGCTACGACGCGCTGTTCCACGCGGTGCCCGACCCGGTCAGCATCATCGACTACGACGGCATCGTGCTCGACCTCAACCGCGCCGGCATGAGCGCCTACAAGCGTCCGCGCGAGGACGTGGTCGGACGCCCGATCCACGTGATCAACCCCGACCTGCCCGCCGACCACATGGCGCCGGTGGTCGAGACCCTGCGCCGCGGCGACACCTACGTCATCGAAGTCACCAACATGCGCGCCGACGGCACCCGGTTCCCGGTCGAGGTGCACTCGGCGGCGCTGCAGTTCGACGGCCGCGAATGCCTGGTCGCGGTCGCGCGCGACCTCAGCGGCCGCCGCGACGCCGAACTGCGCTACCGCGAACTGGTCGAGACCCTCGACCAGGGCATCCTGGTGCAGGACGCCGGCGGCCGCTACATGTTCGCCAATGCCGCGGCAATGCGGATCTTCGGGATCGGCAAGGGCAAGTTCCTCGAGGACGAGATGCGGCCGGACAACTGGCTGGTGATCGACGAGCACGGCCGCGAGCTGCCGCCCGGCCAGTGGCCGGCGCAACGGGCGCTGCAATGGGGGCGCACGATCGAAAGCACCCTGCTGGGCTTCTATCACCGCGAGCGGCGCCAGCTCAGCTGGCTGTCGGTGACCTCGGTGCCGCACTACCCCGCCGGCGGCGACCGCCCGCGGCAGATCCTCTCGCTGTACTCCGACGTGACCGCGCTCAAGCGCGACAGCGCCCTGTTCGACCGCGCCCAGGCGCTGGCGCACATCGGCGGCTGGGAGTGGGATGCCGGCCGCGACGAGCTGTACCTGACCGACGAAGCGCAGCGGATCGTCGGCTGCCATCCGGCGCCGCGCTACATGGACGCGTTCATGGCCTGCCTGCAGGTCCCGGACCGGCAGCGGTTGCGCGACGCGCTGAGCCGCGCGATGGCCTCCGGCAACGGCCTCAACCTGGAGCTGCAGGGCATCCACGGCAGCGGCAAACCGTTCTGGATCCGGGTCATCGGCGAACCGCTGGTCGGCACCGCCTACAGCGCGCGCCTGACCGGCACCCTGCAGGACATCACCGAACGCAAGCAGGCCGAGGAGATGCTGCGGATCCAGGCCCGCACCGATCCGCTGACCGGCCTGCTCAACCGCGACGCCGTGCTGGAACAGCTCGACGGCTGGCTGGAGCAGCCCGAGCACGCGCAACTGGCGGTGCTCTACATCGACCTGGACCGCTTCAAGATCGTCAACGACATGCTCGGCCACGCCGCCGGCGATCGCCTGCTGATCGACGCCTCGCAGCGGATCGCCCACGTGGTCGGACTGGAAGGCCTGATCGCGCGCTTCGGCGGCGACGAGTTCCTGGTGATCTGCATGGCCCAGGACGACCCGGCGCGCCCGCAGCGCCTGGCCGACGCCATCCTGGAGATATTCGACCGCGCGTTCCGCCTGGACGGCGAGGAATTCAACATCACCGCCAGCATCGGCATCGCCCACGCACCGCAGGACGGGCTGTCCTCGCAGCAGCTGATCCAGTGCGCCGACGTGGCGATGTACGACAGCAAGCGCCGCGGCCGCAACGGCTGGCAGGCGTTCACCCCCGAGCTGGCCGAGCGCCAGCTGCAGCGGCTGCAACTGGAGACCCACCTGCGCCGCGCGGTCTACAACGACGAGTTCCACCTGGTCTACCAGCCGCAGGTCGACATGCGCAGCGGGCTCCTGATCGGCACCGAGGCACTGATCCGCTGGCGCAACCGCTCGCTGGGCGAGATGCGCCCGGATCGCTTCATCGACCATGCCGAATCGACCGGCGACATCGTCGGCATCGGCCGCTGGGTCCTGCACGAGGCCTGCCGCCAGCTGCGCGACTGGCGCGACCAGGGGCTGGCGCTGGACCGCATCGCGGTCAACGTGTCCTACCGCCAGTTCCTCAGCGAGGACCTGATCCTCAGCGTGCGCGAGGCGCTGGACCAGTCCGGCCTGCCCGGGCACATGCTGGAGCTGGAATTCACCGAGCGGGTGCTGATCGAGGACGCGCCCGAGACCCGGCACGCCTTCGACGAACTGCGCGCGATGGGGGTGTCGCTGTCGATCGACGACTTCGGCGAGGGCTACAGCGCGCTCAACTACCTGCGGCGGCTCCCGATCCACGGCCTCAAGCTCAGCCAGTTGTTCATCCAGGGCGTGCCCGGCAACCAGTCCGACGTCGCGGTCTGCCAGGCGGTGAACGGCATCGCCAACAGCCTGGGCCTGCAGATGATCGCCGAGGGCGTCGAGAACGAAGAGCAGCGCGAGTTCCTGCTGCAACTGGGAATCGAGATCGGCCAGGGCTTCCTGTTCGCCCCAGGCCTGCCGCCGGAGCAGCTGCTGCAGCGCTACCGGACGGATGCAGCCGGCAAGACTTCGTAGGAGCGGCGTGAGCCGCGACCGGACTTTCTCGTCGCGGCTCAACATCGAGGGCCCGCAGTCGCCTTAGAATATCCGGCTCGCCCCGCTTCTGGAGCCTTACGACATGCAGCTCGATTCTTCCCTGGCCATCGTCACCGGTGGCGTTTCCGGCCTCGGCCTGGCGGTGGCCCGCCATCTGGTCGCCCACGGCGGCAAGGTCGCCCTGTTCGACGTCAACGACGACAAGGGCGCGACCGCGGTCGCCGAGCTCGGCGAGGCCAAGGCCCGCTACTTCAAGACCGACGTCACCTCCGAGGACGGGGTCGCCGCCAACGTGCAGGCCGCGCACGACTTCCTCGGTGGCCTGAACACCCTGGTCAACTGCGCCGGCATCCTCGGCGCCGGCCGCGTGCTCGGCCGCGAGACGCCGATGCCGCTGGGCAACTTCCAGGCCACGGTGATGGTCAACCTGGTCGGCAGCTTCAACGTCGCCAAGGCCGCCGCCAACCTGATGCAGCACAACGAACCGGGCAACGACGGCGAGCGCGGGGTGATCGTCAACACCGCCTCGGTCGCCGCCTACGAGGGCCAGATCGGCCAGGCCGCCTATTCCGCATCCAAGGGCGGCGTGGTTGGCATGACCCTGCCGATGGCGCGCGAGCTGGCCCGTTTCGGCATCCGCGTGATGACCGTCGCCCCGGGCGTGTTCTGGACCCCGATGGTCGACGGCATGCCGGAAAACGTGCAGCAATCGCTGGCCGCGTCGATCCCGTTCCCGTCGCGCCTGGGCCAGCCGCAGGAGTTCGCCGACCTGGTCGCCTACATCCTCGGCAACACCTACCTCAACGGCGAGACCATCCGCCTCGACGGCGCCACCCGCCTGGCACCGAAGTAAACCTCCACACCCCTCCCCGGCCCTCCCCCGATTCAGGGGAGGGAGCAAGCAAAGGCACCCGATGAAAGCCAGCGATATCAAGAAAGGCAACGTCGTCGAATACAACAACGGCGTCTACCAGGTCCGCGACATCGACCGCAGCTCGCCGCAGGGCCGCGGCGGCAACGTCCGCTTCCGCTTCACCATGTACAGCGTGCCCGGCGGCAACAAGCTCGATGCCAGCTTCGACGCCGACGACGACCTGAAGGAAGTCGAGCTCAGCCGCCGCCAGGCGACCTACTCGTACCGCGACGGCGAGGCCTTCGTTTTCCTGGACGACGAGGATTACACCCCGTACATGCTCGATGCCGACGTGATCGGAGAAGATGCTGGATATATCGTCGACGATCTTTCGGGCTGTTATATCCAGCTGATCGACGATCAGCCGGTCGCCCTGCAACTGCCGCAGACGGTGGCGATCGAGGTCGTCGACACCCCGCCGGAACTCAAGGGCGGCACCGCGACCAAGCGCCCGAAGCCGGCCAAGCTGTCGACCGGTCTGGAAATCATGGTGCCGGAGTACGTCGGCAACGGCGAGCGGGTGATGGTCAACACCAGCACCGGCGAGTTCTCCGGCCGCGCCGACTGAGGCGGGGCCGTCCGCCGATCGCGGCTTGCGCCGCTCCTACAGTCGCCCGAGCCAGCGACGCGCCGCAATCGGACGCATCTCCCGTAGGAGCGGCGTGAGCCGCGATTAAGCCTCAATGGGAAAGCCCGATCGCGGCTTGCGCCGCTCCTACGGAATTCTTTCGAGCTTCGAATCTCCCGCGGGAGCGGCGCAGGCCGCGTCACGGCCTCGACGCGCCCCGGCACCGCCTCCCTACCCGCGCCGCAGCCACTTGTGCGCCATCCGCCGCAACGACGGATCGGCATCGGCATCGGCGGCGATCGCATCGACCTCGCGCCAGGCCAGGTCCAGGGACTCCTCGCTGACCACGAAGGCCTCGTCGTCGCCGGTCCGGACCACGTAGCGGACGTCGTAGTGCCAATGACCAGGCACCTCGCCGCGCTCGGGAATCCAGTGGCGGTCGAGGTCGAAGGGTTCGGCCTCCACCCGCAGTCCGGACAGCCCCGACTCCTCCTCCGCCTCCTTCAGCGCGACCCGGGCCAGGTCGCGGTCGCCGTCGGCGTGACCGCCCAGCTGCAGCCAGCGGCCGAGCTTGCGGTGGTGGGTCAGCAGCACCCGCGAACCGGAGCGGTCGATGAGCCAGGCCGAAGCGGTGAAATGGCCCTGCAGCCGCGCACGCACGAACGGGTCGAGCGGGTCGGCCAGCAGCGCCAGGAACTGCGCGGCGGCCTCGGCCTCGCCGGGCCAACGCCGGGCATGCGCGCGCAGGCGCTCGGCCAGGGCGGCATCGGCATTCGACGGCGGCACGGTCGCGCCCTGCGAAGACGTGGCGGGGACGGGATCATTGGACATGAAGCAGGTTCCGGAAGCGGGCCAGACGCCCCGCCGGCGCGGTCGCCCCGGCCGCGGACAGCGGCGGACGGAGACCAGGTGAACGCGCGTCACGCAATGGCGTGTGCGTCCTTCGCCGGACGGGAAAGTACGGTCAGTATGCGCGATCGCGGGTGGCCCGCCGCCCCCCCTTCGGTCCCTTGCTGCCGGTTTCATCGCTGGGTTATGGTGGCCCGCCACTTCACCGGACCGTCACAATTGGCGGCCTTGCGGCGACGCGACGCGGTGAAGCCATCGAACGTATCCCGAAACCAACGAGCCGGGACCGCCTCCGGGGAGCTAGATGTCCGACAACGCGAATGTCCCGCCGGCCGCCCGTGCCGCCTCACGTGAGCCGAGCCTGCTGCAGGCGCTGACGCCGCTGCTCTTCCTCGCCGTGCTGCTCGGCGGCGCGGTCTATGTCTACGGTTCGGACGCCTCCTACGGCGCCAACCAGGTCTCGCTGATGCTGGCCGCCGGCGTCGCCGCGCTGATCGGCCTGCGCAACGGCATGCGCTGGCAGGAGATCCAGGACAACCTGGTCCACGGCATCTCGCTGGCGATCGTGCCGATCTTCATCCTGCTCGCGGTCGGCGCGCTGATCGGCACCTGGATACTCAGCGGTACCGTGCCGACCCTGATCGTCTACGGCCTCAAGCTGCTGCATCCGTCGATCTTCTACCCCGCGACCTGCCTGATCTGCGCGATCGTGGCGCTGGCGATCGGCAGCTCGTGGACGGTCGCCGGCACCCTCGGCGTCGCCCTGATCGGCGTCGCCCAGGGTCTGGAGATGTCGCCGGCGATCACCGCCGGCGCGGTCATCTCCGGCGCCTATTTCGGCGACAAGATCTCGCCGCTGTCGGACACCACCAACATCGCCCCGGCCGCCGCCGGCAGCGAGCTGTTCGCGCATATCCGCCACATGACCTGGACCACGGTGCCGAGCATCCTGGTCGCGCTGGTGCTGTTCACCGTGATCGGGCTGTCGTCCTCGCACGGCGAGGGCGGCAGCGAGATCGGCGACCTGCCGGCGGTGCTGGGCGCGCAGTTCAATCTCGGCCTGCACCTGCTGATTCCGCTGCTGGTGGTGTTCGTGCTGGCGGTACGCCGGTTCCCGGCCTATCCGACGATCCTGATCGGCGCCCTGCTCGGCGGCGTGTTCGCGGTGGTGTTCCAGCCCGACCGGGTCATCGCCCTGGCCGGCAAGGACGCGCTGTCGCAGCCGATGGCGATGCTGGCCGGCGTCTGGAGCGCGCTGGCCGACGGCTACAAGGCCAGCACCGGCAACGCCGCGGTCGACGATCTGCTCAGCCGCGGCGGCATGAGCAGCATGCTCAACACCATCTGGCTGATCATCTGCGCGATGGGCTTCGGCGCGGTGATGGAGAAGACCGGCCTGCTGGAACGGATGATCCGCTCGGTGCTGAAGGCGGCCCGGACCACCGGCTCGCTGATCGCCGCGACCCTGGCGACCGCGGTCGGCGCGAACGCCATCGCCGCCGACCAGTACATGTCGATCGTGCTGACCGGGCGCCTGTACCGCCCCGAGTACGCGCGCCGCGGGCTGGCCCCGGTCAACCTGTCGCGCGCGCTCGAGGACGCCGGCACGATCACCTCGCCGCTGATCCCCTGGAACACCTGCGGCGCCTACATGGCGGTGACCCTGGGCGTCGCCACCATCGACTACCTGCCTTACGCCTTCTTCAACCTGGTCAGTCCGTTCGTGTCGGCGATCCTCGCCTACGCCGGCTTCAAGATCCTGCACGTGACGCCGCAGGTCGACGCGACCGTGTCCGACCACGAGATCCATTCCAACCCGGCCTCCCCACAGCCATGACTGCCGCTCCCCGGCGCCCCTAGAAACCGAGTCATATCGAACCGCTATGGAAAAAACCTCGATCCACGGCATGTGGTCATCCCGGATGGCCTTCGTCCTCGCTGCGACCGGATCGGCCGTCGGCCTGGGCAACATCTGGCGCTTCCCCTACATGGCCTCCGACAACGGCGGCGGCGCCTTCGTGCTGGTCTACCTGGCCTGCATCGCCCTGGTCGGCCTGCCGATCCTGATGTCGGAAGTGCTGCTCGGCCGCCACGGCCGCCGCAGCCCGGTCAACGCGCTGACCGACCTGGTCCGCGAGCTGGGCGCCTCGAAGGGCTGGATCGGCATCGGCTGGATCGGCATGGTCGCCGGCGTGCTGATCCTGAGCTTCTACAGCGTGGTCGCCGGCTGGACCCTGCACTACAGCTGGCTGTACCTGTCGCAGTTGTTCGGCGCCGCCCCGATCAGCGACCCGGGCGCGACCTTCAGCGGCCTGCTCGGCAACCCGCTGGAGCTGTCGGCCTGGCACGCGGTGTTCATGGTCCTGACCGTGGGCGTGGTCGCGCTGGGCGTGGAGAAGGGCCTGGAGCGCGCGGTGCGCTTCCTGATGCCGGCGCTGTTCGTGCTGCTGCTGACCCTGGTCATCTACGGCGCGACCACCGGCCACCTGACCGAGGCGATGGCGTTCCTGTTCAAGCCCGACTGGTCGCAGATCAGCGGCCGCACCTTCATCGACGCGATGGGCCAGGCGTTCTTCACCCTGAGCCTGGGCATGTGCACGATGATGACCTACGGCGCCTATCTGCCCAAGGGCGTGTCGATCCCGCAGGTCGGGGTGACCGTGGCGCTGGCCGACACCGGCGTCGCGCTGATGGCCGGCCTGGCGATCTTCCCGATCGTGATCTCGTTCGGCATCGACCCGCAGGGCGGCGGACCGGGCCTGATCTTCACTTCGCTGCCGCACGCGTTCAACACCATGCCGTTCGGCATCGCCTACGGCCTGCTGTTCTTCGCCCTGCTGTCGGTCGCCGCGTGGACCTCGTCGATCTCGCTGATGGAACCGGCCACCGCCTACCTGGTCGAGCGGGTCGGCCTGACCCGTCGCAAGGCCGCCCTGGTGGTCGCCGGGATCTGCTGGATCGTCGGCCTGGCCACGGTGTTCTCGTTCAACATCTGGTCCAGCGTGCGGGTGCCGGAGGGCGTCCGGGTGATCGGCAACAAGAACATCATGGACATGATCGAGTTCGTCGCCAACAACCTGATGTTGCCGCTGGGCGGGCTGCTGATCGCCCTGTTCGCCGGCTGGGTGGTCAAGCGCAGCCTGCTGAAGGACGAGCTGAACACCCTGCCACCGGGCCTGCTGGCGCTGTGGCGCTGGGTGGTGCGGGTGATCGCCCCGCTGCTGGTGCTGGCGGTGCTGATCAGCCCCTTCGTGCTGGACTGAACGCCCCGATCGGGCGCCGGGCAACCGCCGGCGCCCGATCCGGCCCGATTGACCCGACCGGCCTACTCGTCGGGGGCCAACAGCGCCTAAACTTGGGGCATGACTTCCGCCCCCTACGATCCGGCCCGCCTGTCCCACTGCGCGGGCGAACTCATCGTCAACATCCGCGAGCTGTCCGAGCGCGGCTGGACCCCCGCGACCAGCAGCAACTTCTCGCAACGGATGGACGACGCCCATATCGCGATCACCGTTTCCGGCCGCGACAAGGGCCGGCTGACCGAGGCCGACATCATGGTCGTCGATCTGGACGGACAGCCGGTCGCCACCGACAAGAAGTCCTCCGCCGAGACCCTGCTGCACACCCAGCTGTACCGGCGCTTCCCCGAGATCGGCTGCGTCCTGCACACGCACTCGCTGGCCCAGACCGTGGCCTCGCGCCTGTTCTCCGGCAACGGCCATGTCCACCTGGAAGGCTACGAGCTGCTGAAGGCCTTCACCGGCAACACCACCCACGAGACCACGGTCGAGCTGCCGGTGCTGCCCAACAGCCAGGACATGCCGACCCTGGCCGCCCAGGTCGACGCCCTGCTCGACGTCCAGCCGATGTGGGGCTATCTGATCGACGGCCACGGCCTGTACGCCTGGGGTCGCGACATGGCCGAGGCGCGCCGGCATCTGGAGGCGTTCGAGTTCCTGCTCGCCTGCGAGCTGGAAATGCGAAAATTCTGAGCGCGGCGGCCACCGGCCTGCCCGTCATGCAACCGGACCGGCGCCGCCGGTCCCACCGCGCGCCCGTCGTGGCGCGCCAGCCGCCGGACCGCTCCGGCCGCCCTGGAGGAATCCCCCAATGAGTCGCCTGCGCATCTTTTCCGACCACGACCCGTCCACCCCGCAGCTGAGCATCGACGACCACGCCGGGATGGCGCGCGAGCTGGCGCGGATCGGGGTCGCCTTCGAGCAATGGCAGGCCACCCAGCCGGTCAGGCCCGGCGACGCGCCGGAGACGATCATGGACGCCTACCGCGCCGACATCGACCGCCTGGTCGCCGAGCGCGGCTTCCGCACCGTCGACGTGGTCAGCATCGCCCCGGACAACCCCCAGCGCGAGGCGATGCGCGCGAAGTTCCTCGACGAGCACTTCCACAAGGAGGACGAGGTCCGCTTCTTCGTCGCCGGCTCCGGACTGTTCACCCTGCACGTCGACGACAAGGTCTACGAGGTGCTGTGCGAGGCCGGCGATCTGATCGGCGTGCCCGACGGCACCACCCACTGGTTCGACATGGGGCCGGAACCGAGCTTCGTCGCGATCCGCTTCTTCACCGAGCCCGACGGCTGGGTCGGCCATTTCACCGGCACCGACATCGCCGGCCGCTTCCCGCGCTACGAGAAGGGGCAGGCGATCTGATGACCACCAACGCCCCGACCCGTCCCCAGGCGATCCTCACCGACATCGAAGGCACCACCAGCAGCATCTCGTTCGTCAAGGACGTGCTGTTTCCGTATGCCCGCCGCGCCCTGCCCGGCTTCGTGCAGGCGCGCGGCCAGGAGCCCGGCGTGCGCAAGTGGCTGGACACGGTGGCCACCGAGAACGGCGGCATCTGCAGCGACCGCATGATCGTCGAGGTGCTGCAGGGCTGGATCGACGAGGACCGCAAGCACACCGCGCTGAAGGCGCTGCAGGGCATGATCTGGGCCGATGGCTACCGCAGCGCCGACTTCAGCGCGCACATCTACCCGGACGCGGCCGAGGCGCTCAAGCGCTGGCACGGCGAAGGCCTGCCGCTGTACGTGTATTCCTCCGGCAGCGTGCCGGCGCAGCGGCTGTTCTTCGGCCACAGCGACGCCGGCGATCTGACCGGGCTGTTCTCGGGCTGGTTCGACACCGAGGTCGGCGGCAAGCGCGAGGCCGACAGCTACCGCCGCATCGTCGACGCGATCGGCCGGCCGGCCGGCGAGATCCTGTTCCTGTCCGACGTGGTCGAGGAACTCGACGCCGCCCGCGAGGCCGGCCTGGCGACCGCGCTGATCGACCGTCGCGACGACTATCCGCAACCGCGCGAAGGCGAAGCGACCCACGGCCATCCGCGCCACCAGACCTTCGACGCGCTCGCCGCCGGCGCATGAGCGGCGGCGCGCCGACCCCGGCCGGGAACATCGTCCTGCGGACCGCCGCTGCCGACGACCTGCGCGCGATCGTCCACTTGCTGGCCGACGATGCGCTCGGCCGCGCGCGCGAGCGCGATGTCGATCCCCTGCCCGACAGTTATCGCGTGGCGTTCGAGGCGATCGCCGCTGATCCGAACAACACCCTGCTGGTCGCGGCCGACGAGGACGGCACGCCGGTCGGAGTGCTCCAGCTCACCGTGATCCCCTCGCTGACCTACCAGGGGCGCCCACGCGCCCTGATCGAAGGAGTGCGGGTCGCCGCCTCGATGCGCGGCCGCGGGCTGGGCCGCCGCCTGTTCGACGCCGCCATCGGGCTGGCCCGCGAACGCGGCTGCCACCTGCTCCAGCTGACCACCGACAAGCGCCGTCCCGAGGCGCTGCGGTTCTACCAGTCGCTGGGCTTCGTCGCCTCGCACGAGGGCATGAAGCTCGACCTGTCCGACCAGGCGAAAGTGCCTCTGTAGGAGCGGCGTAAGCCGTGATCGGGCCATCCCATGAAAGCCCCATCGCGGCTTACGCCACTCCTACAGGAAACCCCAGACCCGATGATGGCCGCGAGCTGTAACCCAGCCCCCCTGAGTCAGGGGGCGATTCGTGCCGCAGGCGCGAATGGGGGTGTGGAAGCGCAACGGCGGGGCCCAAGGTTTGCGCAGCAAACCTTGGGAGATATCCGGGCGCAGCCGGATATCGTCCCCCACTCAGCCATGAAGCTTCTCGCCGCGCAGCAGCATCGCCACGAACTTCTCGGCGCGGGCGACGCGGGTCTCGGGCTTCTTGGCGGTCTGCACGCGCCAGCAGAACGCGTAGCGGTTGCTGCGGTCGAGCTGTTCGAACGCCGCCCTGGCCCGCGGACTGGCGGCCAGCTCCGCCTCCAGTTCCGGCGGTACCTGCATGCGGCTGGCCGGGGCGTAGGCGGCGTCCCAGCGTCCGTCGGCCCGGGCCGCCTCGACCTCGCGCAGGCCGCCTTCGCGCATGCGCCCTGCCTGGACCAGGGCTTCGACCTTGCCGACGTTGATCTTCGACCACACGCTGCCGGGACGGCGCGGGGTGAAGCGCTGCAGGAAGAACTGCGCGTCGAGGCCGCGCTTCTGGCCGTCGATCCAGCCGTGACACAACGCGACATCGAGCGCCTCGGCATAGCTGATGCTGCTGGCGCCGGAATCCTTCTTGGCGATCTTCAGCCACATCCCGGCCGCGTCCGGGTGCGCGGCCAGCCACTTGTCCCAGGCCGCGACGGTGGCGAAACGCCGCACCGGCAGGTCGTCGGGCAGCTGGGCGGCGCCCTTCGGCGATTTCGCGGCGGCCATGCTCAATGCCCCCGGCTCATGGCTGCGCCTCGTCGAGGCGGTAACCGGTGCTGGCACGTTGCTCGCCCTGCCAGCGGTCGAATGCGCGCACCTCGACGCGGTGCTCGCCCGCGTCCAGATCGGTCGGCAACGAGGCGCGCCACAGGTGGCTGGATATCTCGGCATCGCTCTGGCGGTCGTAGCCGCGCAGCGCCTCGGCCGCATCGTCGGCGGCATTCTCCGCCAGCACTCGCGGGTCCGGACGCAGCACGCGTCGCATCGGCTGCCATTCACCGTCATCGATGCGGAACTCGACCCGGGTCCCGGCATCGCCCATGAACACGTTGGCGTAGAGGCCATAACCCGGCCAGGCGCCGCGGCGCAGCACCTTCGGCGCATGCAGGGCGACCGCGTCGGTCATGCCTTCGCTGTCGGCCGGCAACCGCGCGACCTTCCAGCGCAAGGCATAGTCCGGCCGCCCGCCAGGCTCGGGGGCCGACACCCGCAGGCGCGCGTACCCGTTGGGGGTGCCGTCGCGCATGGTGGTGTCCGGAATCCCCTGGGCGTCCTTGACCCCGGACCAGAACGAGCCACAGGTCGCGCCGACGTTGTACTCGTGCAGTGGCTTCGCGCCGTGCCAGCCGCTGTCCGGACCGTGCCAGACGTGCTGCTGCATGTGGCTGTGCGCGCTCAGCAGCAGCACCTGCGCGAACGGCTCCAGCATCGCGAACAGGCGCTCGCGGTCGGCGCGGCGGAAGCTCTCCTGCCCCGGCACCGGGTCGAAGAACGGAATGTGCACGGCGATCACCAGAAGACGGTCGCGGCGCGCCCCGGCCAGGTATTGGCGCAGGAACTCGAACTGGCTCTCGCGCAGTCCGCCGATGTAGCGCGGACTCTGCCCGGGCCGGTAGACCACGTCGTCGAGGACGACGAACGAGGCCTGCGGCTCCTCCCAGGCGAAGCTGTCGGGGCCGAAGTGATGGCGGAACGTCGACAGCGAGGCGGCATCGTCGGCGGCGTCGAAGTCCAGGTCGTGATTGCCCGGCACGTGCAGCCACGGGATGCTCATCCGCGCGGTGATCGCGTTCATCGCCGGGTACAGCGACAGGTCGTCGTTGACGATGTCGCCCAGGCTGATGCCCAGCGCCGCGTCGGCCCGGCCCGGAGTCGTCGAGGCCGCCAGCAACGGCTCGACGATGTCGCGGCGGTAATAATCGACGTCGATACGCGACTTGGGCTGCGGGTCGCCGAACACCAGCACGTCGAGTCCATCCGCATCCGCCACCGCGGCCTCGCCGGCCGGCCACAGCGCGAAGTCGCGACAACCGTCGCCGGCAACCGGCACGCCGCCGTACTTCAACGCCGGCCCGGGCCGGCGCTGCAGATTGCCCCAGTAGTCCGGCAGGCCGTTGCTGCGCATCGGCACCGCATGGTCCGGCGGCTTGATCACGAAGCGGCTGCGACCGTCGACCGCGGGCAGCCGGTAACGCCCCTCGGCATCGGTCTCCACGATCGCGACGCCATCGGAGACCTTCACCCCGGCCACGCCCGCCTCGCCCGGACCACGATGACCGTCGCGGTCGGCGTCCAGGTACACGTAGCCTTCGGCGCAGTCGTGTGCCCTGGCCTGCAGCGCGGTCGGCGACAGCGATGCCAGCAGGACGGTCAGGCCGGCCAGTCCGCTCAGTGCGCGGGATGTCCGCGGCAGGTTCGACGCCATCGTCCACTCTCGTTCCGGGAAGCGTCGATTATGCCCGTCCGTCCCGATACCGGCATGACAGCGGTGGGCGTCGCGCGCTCAGCCCGGGCGATGACGCTCGCGCAACACCGCCACCACCTCGTCCAGTGCCAGGCCGCGCGCGCGCAACAGCACCAGCAGGTGATAGAGCAGGTCGGCGGATTCGTTGCGGACCGCCTGCAGGTCCTGCGCGACCGCGGCCAGCGCGGTTTCCACACCCTCCTCGCCGACCTTCTGCGCGATCGCGCGGGTGCCGGCGTCGAACAGCCGCGTGGTGTAGCTGTCGGCCGGACGTTCGCGCTCGCGCCGCTCGATCAACGCCTCCAGCTCGGCCAGGAACCCGCCCGGCGCCTGCTCGAAGCAACTGGTCCGACCCAGGTGGCAGGTCGGCCCGTTCGGCCGCACCAGCGCCAGCAGGGTGTCGTCGTCGCAATCGGCCTGCAGCGACACCAGGTCGAGGAAGTGGCCGGACGACTCGCCCTTGGTCCACAGTCGTCCCTTGCTGCGGCTGAAGAAGGTCACCCGCCGCGACGCCAGCGTCGCCTGCAACGCGGCCCGGTCAATGTAACCGAGCATCAACACCCGCAGGGTCGCCGCGTCCTGCACGACGACCGGCAACAACCCGCCCTGCTTGTCCCAGGCCAGTGCGTCGATGCTGAAATCGGTGCGGCTGTCCAGCGCCGGTGTCGCTGCGGTCGTCGAATCAATCGTCATCACGCACCTCGATACCCTGGCCACGGAGTTCGCGCTTCAACGCCGGAATCGCGATCGCGCCGGAATGGAACACGCTCGCCGCCAGCGCGCCGTCGACGTCGGCGTCGGCGAACACCTCGGCAAAATGCGCCGGCACGCCGGCTCCGCCGGACGCGACCAGCGGTACTTCGCAGATCGCGCGCACCGCCCGCAACTGTTCGATGTCGTAACCGCCGCGGACGCCGTCGCTGCCCATGCAGTTGAGCACGATCTCGCCGGCTCCCAGACGCTGCGCTTCGACCACCCAGTCCAGGGTGCCTCGGGCCAGCGCGCGCATTTTCGACGGGTCGCCGGTGTACTGGCGGACCCGCCACTGGCGGTCGTCGTCGCGCAGGCTGTCGATCCCGACCACCACGCATTGCACGCCGAACGCCTCGGCCAGCTCGGACACCAGCGCCGGCCGCTCCAGCGCCGGGGTATTGACCGAGATCTTGTCGGCGCCGGCATGCAGCACCGCGCGCGCATCGTCGACGCTGCGGATGCCACCAGCGACGCAGAACGGAATGTCGATCGCACGCGCGACCCGTTCGACCCAGTCGCGATCGACCCGGCGCCCTTCGGGGCTGGCGGTGATGTCGTAGAACACCAGCTCGTCGGCGCCCTCGTCGCGGTAGCGCAGCGCCAGTTCGACGATGTCGCCCATGTCGACGTGATCGCGGAAGCGCACGCCCTTGACGACCCGGCCATCGCGCACATCCAGGCACGGAATGATGCGACGGCTCAGCATGGCGCGACCTCCAGCGCCAGCGCCGCGTCCAGATCGAGGCGGCCGTCGAGCAGGGCCTTGCCGAGCACCGCGCCGGCACAACCGGCCGCGCGCGCGGCGGCCACGTCGGCGGCGTCGCGGATGCCGCCGGAGGCCTGCAGACGCAGCGTCGGGGCAACCTCCAGCACGTGCCGGTACAGCGCCAGGTTGGGACCGGTCAGGGTGCCGTCGCGGTCGATGTCGGTGCACAGCAGGTCATGCAGGCCAACCTCGGCATAGCGGCGCAGCAGGGCGTCGAGTTCGGCCTCGGCGGTCGCGGTCCAGCCGGCCACCGGCAGCCGCCAACGGCCGTCGTCGTCGCGACGGGTATCCAGCGCCACGGTGATGCGCCCGGCGCCGAACCGCCCGGCCCAGTCGATCACCTGCTCCGGCGCGCGCACCGCCAGCGAGCCGACCACCACGCGGTCGGCGCCGGCGTCCAGCATCGCCGCGACGCCGTCGCGGTCGCGCACCCCGCCGCCGGTCTGGATCTTCAACCCGGTGCTGGCCTTGATCGCCCGCAGCAGCGGCAGCAGGGTGTAGCCGCCGACCCGGGCCGCATCCAGGTCGACCAGGTGCAGCCATTGCGCACCGGCGTCGGCATAGCGCTGCGCGGTTTCCAGCGGCGTCGATCGATAGCGGGTCTCGCGCGCGTAGTCGCCCTGCAACAGGCGCACCACGCGACCGTCGCGCACGTCGATCGCCGGAAGCACATTGAATGGAGCCGCGCCACTCATGCCACCGCCCTCGCCTCGCCGCGGGCGATGAAGTTCTCCAGGATCCGGGCGCCGGTGGTCGCCGAGCGCTCGGGGTGGAACTGCGCACCGAAGCGGTTGCCGCGGCCGCAGACCGCGGTGAAACGGCTCCCATACTCGCAGCTGGCCAGGGTGTCGGCGGTCACCGGCGCGGCGTAGCCGTGCACGAAGTAGGCGTGCGCTCCGGACGCGACACCGGCCAGCAGCATGCTGTCGGTCTCGATCTGCAGGGTGTTCCAGCCCATGTGCGGGATCCGCAGGCCGGTGCCGCCGGGCAGGCGCGACACCCGCCCCGGCAACAGTCCGAGGCACTCGGTCCCGCCTTCTTCCGAGGAGTCGTACAACAGCTGCATGCCCAGGCAGATGCCCAGCAGCGGCTGACGCAGCCCGCGGATCACCTCGACCAGGTCCAGTGCGCGCAACCGCGCCATCGCGGTCGCCGCCGCGCCCACGCCGGGCAGGATCACCCGCTCGGCCGCGCGGATCCGCTCGGGATCGGCGCTCAGGGTCGCGCTCACGCCCAGACGCTCCAGCGCGTAGAGCACCGAGCCGATGTTGGCGCCGCCGGAATCGATCACCACCACCCGCATCACCGCACTCCCATCGGACGGATCGCCGCCATCACAGCAGCCCCTTGGTACTGGGCAGTTCGCGGCCCTCGCGACGGATCGCCTGCCGCAATGCGCGCGCCACCGCCTTGAAGCAGGCCTCGACCTGGTGGTGGTCGTTGTCGCCCTCGACCTTGAGATTGAGGTTGAGACCGGCGCTCTCGCACAGCGAGCGGAAGAAGTGCGGCACCATCTGCGCCGACAGCGCGCCGATCCGCTCGCCGTGGAAGCGCCCTTCGAAGACCAGGTACGGGCGCCCGGAGAAGTCCAGCGCGGCGCTGGCCAGCGCCTCGTCCATCGGCAGGGTGAAGCCGTAGCGGCCGATCCCGCGCTTGTCGCCCAGCGCCTCGCGCAGGGCCTGTCCCAGCGCCAGCGCGCAGTCCTCGACCGTGTGGTGCTCGTCGATGTGCAGATCGCCCTCGCAGCGCAGGTTCAGCGCGAACCCGCCGTGCTTGCCGAGCTGTTCGAGCATGTGATCAAAGAAACCGATCCCGGTCGAGACCTGCGGGTCGGCGCTGCGATCAAGGTCGACCTCGACCTCGATCCGGGTCTCGCGGGTGTTGCGGCCGACACGGGCGGTACGCGGCGCATCGACCAGCGCGTGCGCGATCCCGGCCCAGTCCCAGTCGCCGCCGAACTCGCCGTTGCGCAACTGGAAGGCGCGGATGCCCAGGTTGCGGGCGAACGCGTTGTCGGTCGCGCGGTCGCCGACCATCGCCGAGCGCGCCCAGTCGATGCCGCGGTCCTTCAGGTAATGCAGCACCAGGCCGATTCCGGGCTTGCGGGTCAGCGCGCCGTCCGCCGGGAAGCTGGTGTCGATCAGCACCTCGCGGAACACGATGCCCTGGCTCTCGAACACCTGCATCATCAGCGCGTGCGGCCCCTCGAAGCTCTCCCGCGGATAGCCCGCGGTGCCCAACCCGTCCTGGTTGCTGACGATCACGAACTGGTAGCCGGCGTCTCGCAGCCGCAGCAGCGCCGGCACCACGCCGTCGACGAAGCGCAGCTTCTGGAAGCTGTCGATCTGGTGGTCCGGCGGCTCGGCGATCAGGGTGCCGTCGCGGTCGACGAACAGGATCGGTTGCAGGGCGGCGCTCATGCATTGTCTCCCTGGACAGGCGCAACGCTACGCGCATCGGGAAGCTCGCCCAGCACTTCGCGCAGCACCGCCAGCACGCAGGCGTTCTGCTCCGGCGTGCCGATGCTGATGCGCAGGGCATCGCCGAGCGCGGCATGGCCGCGCATGTCGCGCACCACCACGCCGGCGGCGAGCAGGCGCCGGTAGACGCGCTCGGTGTCGGCCGTGCGCACCAGCAGGAAGTTCGCCCGCGACGGATACACCCGACGCACGCCCGCAAGACCGCGCAGCGCCGCATACAGCGACTTGCGCTCGTCGACGCCGGCCTGCACGTGGCCGACGGTACTGTTGCGCGCGGTGCGCGAGATCGCCGCCAGCGCGGTCTGCGCCGATGGCGCCGGCACCGGATACGGCGCCTGGCAACGGCGCAGGACCCCGATCAGCGCCTCGTGGGCGAGCACCGCGCCGATCCGCGCGGCCGCCAGCGCGTGCGCCTTGGAAAGCGTGCGCAGCACCGCGATGTTGTCGTGGGCTTCGATCAGGTTGGCCACCGACGGCGCCTGCGCGTACTCGATATACGCTTCGTCGACGACGACCAGCGCGCGCCCATGCAGGCGGCGGGCCAGTCGCCGGATCGCATCGCGCGGCAGCAGCGTGCCGGACGGATTGCCCGGCGAGCACAGGAACACGATCCGCGCGTCCTCTTTCTCGGCGGTGGCCGCCACCGCGTCGAAATCGCACTCGAAACCGTCGTCGGTGTCGGTCAGCGGGACATCGACCACGCGGGTGCCGTGCAGGCGCGCGCAGACCGCGTACATGCCGAAGGTCGGCGAGGTGACCAGCACCGCGTCGTCGCCGGGACGGCACAACGCGCGGATCAGCAGGTCGATGCCCTCGTCGCTGCCGCGACCGACCAGCAACTGCGCGGCGGCGACTCCGTACATGTCCGCCAGCGCCTGGCGCAACGCCGCCGGCTGCGGCTCCGGATAACGGCGCAGACCGGAGTCCGGGCTCGCATCGTTGTCCCAGGCGGACTCGTTGGCGTTGAGCCAGATCCGGCCGTCGCCGCCTTCCGAGCGCGCCGAGCTGTAGCCGGCGAAGTCGCGCAGGTCCGGACGCACCAGCGCCAGCACACCGTCGGTGGTCGCCACGCTCATGCCGCCGCTTCCAGTCGCAGGGTCACCGCGCGCCGATGCGCCTCCAGTCCCTCGGCGGCGGCGAGTTCGGCCGCGCACGGCCCGATCGCGACCAGGCCGCGCGGCTGCACTTCCTGCACGGTGATCGCGACCTGGAAACTGGCCACGCTGACGCCGCTGCAGAAGCGCGCCGCGCCGGCGGTCGGCAGCACGTGGTTGGTGCCGCTGCAGTAGTCGCCGAGGGCTTCGGGCGCCCAGTCGCCGAGGAACACCGAGCCGGCGGCGCGCACCTGCTGCAGATGCGCGCGCGCATCGCGCAGCGCCAGGATCAGGTGTTCGGGCGCATAGCGGTTGCTGATCTCGAACGCCTGCCGCAGCGATTCGACCCGCACCAGGTGCGAGCCCGACAGCGCCCGGCGCGCGATCGCCGCCCGCGGCAGGGCCTGCAACTGCGCTTCCAGCGCTTCGGCGACCCGGTCCAGCAGCGCCGCATCCTCGCTCAGCAACAGCACCTGCGAGTCCGGACCGTGCTCGGCCTGCGACAGCAGGTCGGCGGCGACGAAGGCCGGATTGGCGCCGGCATCGGCGATCACCAGCACCTCCGACGGCCCCGCCGGCATGTCGATGCCGACCGCACCGCTGGCCGAGACCTGGCGCTTGGCCTCGGTGACCCAGCCGTTGCCGGGCCCGAACAGCTTGTCGCAGGCCGGCAGCCCGGCCGCGCCGTAGGCCATCGCCGCGATCGCCTGCACGCCGCCGATCTTGAAGACGCCACCGTCGGCGCCTGTGCCGATCCCGCAGGCCGCCGCCGC
>NZ_VICD02000215.1 GCF_006546735.2 Marilutibacter maris
CCAGATCGGCGTCCTGCCGATCTGTCGAACCGGCGCCTGCGGCGCCGGGTTCTCATCAAGCTCCACTGTCACCCCCATATACGCAAGACGCCCCATTCGGGGCGTCTTGCATATATGGCGGAGAGAGTGGCGGCCTACGTCCTGTCGCAAGCCATCACAATCGAGAACGCGAGCGAGTCGAGAAAGGCTTAGATTAAGGCCCTATGGGCTAATTCCTTGTCGCAACGTGTCGCATGGCGTATCTTCCAATAGCGCCCCGGGTTGATGGGTAGAAGGTTGGGCGCGGTCGCGGAGGCCCCTCATGCCGAAGATCGCCACGGAACTGAGCGCGTTGCAGGTCAAGCGCATCGCACGGCCTGGCCTGCACGCCGTCGGCGGTGTCGCGGGCCTCATGCTCCAAGTGTCCCGGACAGGCTCACGCTCGTGGATCCTGCGGGCGATGGTTGGAGGCAAGCGGCGCGATATCGGGCTCGGAGGGGCCGGTGTCAGCCTGGCAGAAGCTCGTCAGCGCGCCAGGGAGGCTCGTGCGGAGATATGGGCCGGGGTTGACCCTGTTGCGGAGCGGGCGGCACGCCGGCGCGCTCTGACGGCTGCTCAGGCGGTGCCCACCTTCGACGAGTGCGCCCGCTTGTTCCTGGCCAGCAAGCGCAGCGAGTTCCGGAGTGCCAAGCACGCCAAGCAATGGACGACCACGCTGGCCGAGTACGCCTCGCCGGTGTTCGGCAAGCTACCGGTCAGCGAGGTGGATCTGCCCCACGTCCTACATGCGCTGGAGCCAATCTGGACGACGAAGACCGAGACCGCCAGCCGGCTCCGCGGCAGGATCGAGGCGGTCCTAGCGTGGGCGACCGTTGCGAAGCACCGCAGAGGCGACAACCCAGCGCGGTGGAAGGGCCACTTGGACGCCGTTCTGCCTAAGCCGACGAAGGTGCGGACGGTACGTCACCACAGGGCCCTGCCGCACCAGGCGCTTCCTGAGTTTATGGCGGACCTGCGCCAGCGCGAAGGTGCTGCGGCGCGCGCGCTTGAGTTCGCAATCCTGACAGCCGCTCGGTCCGGCGAGGTGCGCGGCGCTACCTGGGACGAGATCGACCTCAAGTCGAATACATGGATCATCCCGTCGGATCGCATGAAGGGAGGCAAAGAGCATCGGGTGCCGCTGACGCCGGCCGCGGTCGCCTTGTTGAATGCGATTCCGAAACGAGGCCAGTTCGTGTTCGCAGCCCCCCGCGATGGGCAGCTCTCCGACATGAGCCTTTCAGCGGTCCTTAGGCGCATGAACGTCGACGCCACCGTCCACGGCATGCGCAGCACATTTCGGGACTGGGCCGGCGAGACGACTGCGTTCCCGCGCGAGACGATCGAGCATGCCCTCGCCCATCGCCTCAAGGATCGCGCCGAGGCAGCCTATGCGCGCGGCTCACACTTCGAGAAGCGCCGGAAGCTGATGGAGGCATGGGCTCGGTACTGTGCTATGCCAACGGCGATCGGAACTGTGACTGAGATCGGCAAACTCAGGAAGGCACAGTGACGGATATCGCCACAATCACAGTGGGGCCTTGGGACGTGTTAGTTGGGCGCTGGCGCCAGGGCGAACATGTTGACCGCGCTGAGGTTCTGGAACTGCTGAAGACCCAGGAACCCATCCCCGTCGGCGCCCACGACTTCGTTGCAGCAGCCATCACCGGAGAAGGCCTGAAGTTCAAGCGTGGGAACAAGCCCTGGAATGGCGGCTCTCGTCAGATGGGGACAGCTCTCCGTTGGCAGATAGCTCGCGACGTTGCTGTGTTCGAAACAATGATCCGAGATCCATCAAGGATTCCCGACGTATTCGGCGATGATACTCGCCGCCGCATTGAAGAGCTTTCAGCTCAAGCGATGCGCAAGCGGACATCGGGCCGAAAGACTGCCAACCAACTCGCTCGCGACCTCGCTGCAGAGGTCTATGGAATAAGCCCGCGCGCCGTCGGCACCGAAATCACCGAGGCCAACAAGCGACTCAGAGAAGCAGCTCAGAAGCTCGGGATCAGCTTGGTTCAACTCAAGGATGCCATCGGCTACGGGGTGCCGTGACATGATTTTCCGTTTTTTCTGGCACAGGAACGGACCTCAACCCCTCTAGCCTTCCTCCCAACGCGCGACGATTCCTCACTGGTCGCGCAGGAGAAAAGGCGCATGCATCAACATGATCAACGGTACCTTTCGGACCGCGACCTGGCCGTGCGATACGGGATCAATCGCGCCACTGTCTGGCGCTGGAGCGACGCCGGCACCCTACCCCAACCGGTGAAGCTTAGCCCAGGCTGCACCCGCTGGCGGCTCAGCGACATCCAGGCCTTTGAGGCCGATCGAGCCAAGGCGGCCGCATGATCGGCCTGGCCCCCACCCGCATACCCGCGGCAAGTGACCTCCTCGACACCCTGCCGGACATGGCAGACGGCCTGCAATCGCAGCTGATCGAGCTCCACAAGCGGCCCAGCCTGGACCGGTGCGACCACCTACTGGCCAACCTAGCCGGCGCGATACACACGCTGCAGAAGCTCCAGGCGGCCATGCGGCGTGAAGGCAGCGGTGATGACCAATGAACGCAGACCTCTGGTTCTGCGCTGGCGAACCGCTGTGTTGAACAGTCCTGAGCCGGCCAGCATGAAGCTCACACTCCTGGCGCTGGCTGAGCATGCGAACCCAGCTGGAGAGAACTGCTATCCCGGCGTCGAAACCTTGGCCAGGCAGACCAGCCAAGGCGAGAAGACATGCAGGCGAGCTTTGGATGCAGCGGACGGGCGCTGGTTCACAAGAACGCCGATGAAGTTCTCAGGTCGACACTGGAGGGGGTACAGCTACCAGCTCCGGCTCCCCGATGGTGCGGTCACCATGACCGGACCTCGAAGGGAAGTAGCGGTCACCATGACCGGAACTCGAAGCGCGAGCTGCGGTCATTCTGGCTCTGAGCTGCGGTCACTGAGTCCACGAGCTGCGGTCACAGTGACCGATGAACTAGGAAAAGCAACTAGGAAAAGCAACAAGGAAAGCCCCCGCTCTCGCTCTGAGCAGAAAACCTTCTCGGAATGGTCAGAAAGCTGTCAACACGATGACGAGAAGTTGATGCCTGGAACAGACCCGGTATTCACCTTCGCTGAAGATGCCGGGATTCCTGTTGACGACCTCTACCTAGCATGGCGCTGGTTCTGCCATCGATACCGCGAGGACTCAAAGCGATACCGGGACTGGCGCTCTGTTTTCAGGAGATGCGTGAGGGAAGACTGGCATCGATGCTGGCGCCGGGACAGAGACGGTCAACGCGTGCTGACTGAGGTCGGCCTGCAATTGCAGCGTGAACTGGAAGCTGAGGAGCGTGATAGGACTGCCGACGCTGAGTCCAGGTCGAATTCGACAAGGATCGCGGCATGAATCGCCCCTGCCCTTTCTGCGGCCGCAGCACTGCCTGCCATACCGAGCTTGAAGCGCCGGCGCACCTTGACTGCCAGCTAGGCGGAGACCGCCTCCGCGGTAAGTCCATTTGCAACGGCCTGGCGACCAGGAATCACGACAAAACCCAACAAAGGACCCCACGATGAGCGACCGTAAGGCAACCGCAAATGCGGGCTCCGATCGCGACCGGAATGGCCGGTTCGCAAAGGGCAACGCGGGCAAGCGGCCAGGCACGCGCGCACGGGCGACTGTAGCGGCCGAGAAGCTGCTGGACGGTGAGGCCCGAAAGATCACGCGTCGGCTGATCGAGAAGGCGCTGGAGGGCGACCCGACGGCGCTGAAGCTGGCGATGGAGCGCATCTGCCCGGTGAGACGAGACAGCCCGATCAAGGCCGACCTGCCGCCGCTGACGTGCGCTGGCGACGTGGTCGGATTCATGGCGGGGGTGGTCGGGGAGATCGCCGGCGGCAGGATCACCCCCAGCGAGGGTGAGCGCTTGGCGAAGCTCGCCGGCGAACTGGCCCGAGTCTCCGACTTGGTCGAAATCGAAGCGCGCCTCCGGGCGCTGGAGGAAGCACATGCGCATTGACCGAAGCCGCCGCCTGAAGCGGTTGGAGTCCAACGTCGTTCGGGACAAGTCGAGCAGCGAGCACGTCGAGCAGTTCATCGCCTGGCTGTCCGAACAGCACCAGCACCACGTCGACTGGGACCTGCACGAGCGTCTCGCCCAGGCGCCCTATGCCGAGCGAGTCGGGGTCATCGTCGATTTCATGGAGGCCGTGGAAGCGAAGGACCCCGACGCGATGGGAGAAATCAATCGCCGCCTGGATGGTGACCGCCATGAATAGAAGAAGCCGACAACAACTTTCACCCGGACTGGATCCCCGGGGCTATCGCCGCACAAGCGGCCTCCACCCTGCCTGAGGAAACAGACCAATGACTCATTCATGCCCGCACGGCAACAACTGCACCCCAATGAATCTGTGCCCCCTTTGCTCCGGCTCCAACACCGTCCGCGACGGCAAGGTCGTCCGCGTACCGCTCGTGATGATGGACAGCATGCAACGCGAGGTAGCTGCCCACTTTGCGGCTTCTACATCCGACGCATCGGCCACTGGCGACAACGGATACGCGGCCTCAGTCGCTGCGTTGGACCACAGGACGCGCAGCCTCAGCAGTCAGCAGGTGGACGCTGATCGCGCTCAAGCCCGCGCAGACCACGAAGAGTGGAAGCGGCAACAGGCGTCGGGATCGCACGTGGCCACCAGCACCAGCCATCCCGCGAACGACGGATGTGCTGCCCTCGACGCCTACTACGCCCAAGTGATCGCTGAGAACAAGGCGTCCGGCGAGCGCCGGCTCGCGGCACTGGACGCGGAGCGCGCGAAGGTCCAGGCCTGCGCCGACAGCTTCCGCGAAGAGAACAGGCGCCGCGGGCTCTCTGAGGACCCCAGGACAGCGGCTTACGACGCCATGGTCGCAGGCCTGCAGTGGAAGCCTCGCACCACCACGAGCGGGGGCTGACATGGCCGACATCGCGAAGCTCGCATACCGGGTCGACTCCAACGATCTGGAGAAGGCGAACCGGGAGCTCGACAAGAACACCAAGGCTGCCGGGAAGACGACGAAGGCCACCGAGAAGCTCGAGCGCCAGGCGCACAAGCTCGGGAAGGTCTGGGGGACGGTGGCGGGTGTCCTCGGCACCGCGGCGGCGGCTCCTCAGGTGGCGCTGGTTCACTCGGCGGATTCGGCAACAACCTGGACGGACTCATGTCGCTCGGGTTTGGCGGCGGCCGCGCCTACGGCGGCGACATGCGCGCCGATCGCTTCTACCGGGTAGGCGAGGGCAACCGGCCGGAGCTCGCCCGAATCGGTCAACACCAGTACTTGATCCCGGGAGACCAGGGTCGGGTCGAGCCGATGCGTGGCCGCTCCGAGGTGCGTGGCGGAGACACCATCAACATCTCCGTCGAGGGCCAGGTCGACATGCGCAGCCGCAGCCGGATCGCATCGGACATGAGCCGGGAACTCGCGCGGGGTAGGCGGAACTCATGACCCAGCACCACAACAACACCAGACGAGGACAGAGCATGAATATCAGCGATGACATCAAGAGCGACGAAACCGTGCAGGCGAAGGTCGCTCGCATCTTGGCCGGCTCCGAGCAGCTGACGTCGAAAGAGGCGACCGAGCTCCGCAGGGAAGCCGGAGCGCGACGCCTGGAGGTCCAGACGCGCCTGGACCAAATCGATCACCGTGATCGCGTCAAGGCGCTGCAGACGGGATCCCCGGATCAGGTCAGGACCCTGACGGAAGAGCGGAAGTCCCTGGACATCGAACGCGATCAACTGACTGCGCAGATCGACGAGCTGACGCGGCGCCGGGAGGCGGCGCTGACGCGGGAAGCCGTCGAAGGCATGCCGGCGATGCAGAGCACGTTGGCCGAACAGGTCGCGCGTGCCGAACGACTGGGCGGACAGTTTGCCGAAGCGCTGCGCGAGATCAATGGCACCGTGCAAGCAATCATGACCGCGAAGGCCAGGGCCGAGCACGCCTACATCCCCGTCCCCGGGGCATCTGTGGAGATGATCGGCCGCATCCGCACAATCACCAGCTGGAGCGCCCCGAACCTGCTGACCAACGGCCGTCACTTCGAGCACTGGGCCGAAGGTATCCAGCCGACGCAGGCACCAGGCAAGCACCTGGAGGACGCGGCATGAGCGGGGCTGACCAAGTCGCTGAGCTGCGTCGGGAGCTGGACGACCTGCGCGCCTCTTTCGATACCCGGGTGGCGGATCGGGTTGCCCTGATCCTGCTGGCCTCGTCGATCTCCCCCGGGGGCGACTACAGGGGCATGACCGACGCCGAGATCCGCGCTCATGCGGTTGCACTCAGGAAGGGCCACGACGCGATCGCGGGGAAGTCTGACGCCTACGTCGAGGCGCATTTCGACTCCCTGGCCGAGGTGACCAAGGTCGACCCCGTCACGGTCGCGCTGATGGGGCGGTACACCGCCGGCAGACGGCACTGACGACACGAGGCCAGCCGGCGGTGCCTCCTACTCGCGACCGGTCTTGAGCGAGATAACACCGGCAGCCGGGGCGGCTTTGTCGTTCACCGTGACCCGGCCGGATCCCGCCCTTCCTGGGCGGGGTTCGTCTTGCAGCCACACGCCGACAGCAGTAGCATCAACGCAAGTCCGCCCAACACCGCGCAGGCGCCATCCTGTGAAACCCGGTGAGTCGAGGCGGCCAGCGGTCCCTAGGACCCTGCTCGAGGCTTGGCATCGCAAGGATCTTGCGCCCCGTGGCAGGGGCGCTCGCTTCCTGCACATGGAGCCTCGACATGCCTACCGAACTAACCCTTACCCAGCGCGCCGAACGCGCGTACTTCCGTTCCTGGCCACACTCGGACATACCGAGCGCGAGCTTGAGCGGACCCGAGCAGCACAAAGGCCGGGACTACGTTGTACTGCGCAACTGCCGCCGTGTGCTGGCGTGCTATCGCGTCCAGAACTCAGGGAAGCTGAAGCACCTGAAGCGGCCGCCTAGCGCAATCAGCTGAATCTGCAGGTCCCGGGTCCAGGGCACTTGACAAGCCCTGGATACCGGGAGCAGGATCGGCACGTCGGAGCAAATTCTTCGGCCGGGATTGGCGTCCCGAACACCACTAGGCGCAGAGCGCCGTAAGGCGCTTTTTTCATGCCCGCTCTATGGCGGGCGGTGCGCGGGCCCCTCGGGGCACCGGTTCCTAGTGGCCGGCACGCCAACCCGTACCGCCCGCCGCCTTTGGAGCCATCGCATGAACACAATCACCCCGGAAATGGCCGATGTCGCTGACGCGATCCTGGCCAGGGCTCGCGAGTCTACCGCCGCCCGCACCGCTCACCTCTCCAACACCGTGGCCGCGTTCAATGCTGCTGGCGCCGTCGTGTGCGCCGAGCTTGATCAGCTGCACGCAACCGCCGATGCCCTGGGCATCGATATCCCGTCCATCTGAGGAGAACGATCATGACAAGCGAAACTGTAGCGTCGCCCAGGGCTGAATCCGTCGTTGAACTTTGGGGCCACATCGGTCAACTAGAGGCCGTGCTGGCTGCAGCCAATGAGGTTCTGTGCAGACACGACGAGTTGGACGAGAAACAGGCCAGGACAGATGCTCTAACTTCAGCTCACTATCTGGTTCAGGCGGCGCAAACCGTGGCCGACCAAATCGCCTATATGGCGTATGTGCGGTAGGGGATAAGGTATGGCGGCTGAAATCATTCAGTTTCCAAAGAAGCCTCGGTGCTCAGCCGCGGACCAAGCCGGTGATCCGACCGTCAGGTTAGCTCTGCTCCTGGTTCAGAAGGAGCGTGAGGACGGAAAGGAGTGCTCGTTGAACGATGCATTGGCCGCAGTGCACGCCGCCGTTGCGCGAGTGGCCGCCCGGAAGCGGTAGGGCTGAGGTCACGTAGTCGACAGGCCCTGCCAGGAGACTGGTGGGGCTTTTCGTTGCCAGTATCTAAGCCATTGTTGGCTTGGTTGTTGGGAAATCCCACTCAACCTTCGCAAGCCATTGATCTTAAACAAAAAGTGGCGGAGAGAGTGGGATTCGAACCCACGGAAGGTTTGACCCTTCGCCGGTTTTCAAGACCGGTGCCTTAAACCGCTCGGCCATCTCTCCAGTGTCGGCATGTCGCCGTCTGACAGGGCTCGGCATCGCGCCGGGCGGGCGCATTGTCGCACGGGTGCCCGGCAATCCATAGCCGCGACGCGGCGCTGTTCGTATCCGGCAGACGGCATGGATACGCCGCCGCCCCGCCCGCTCAGCGGCCCTGCGCGGTGGCGCCAGGGCGCGGCGGGTCCACCGGGCCCGGACGCGGCTTCTCCGCCGCCGGCTTCGCATCATCGTCGCAGGGGCGGCCATGGATCTCGGCACAGTTCAGGCGGTCGGCCTCGACCAGGCCCGAGGCCCGCTCGGCAAGGAAATCGATGAACACCCGCACCGCCGGCAGCAGGCCGCGACGCGAGGCGAACACCGCGTGGAAGATGCCCTGCGGCAGGCGCCAGTCCGGCAGCACCACTTCCAGCTCGCCGTTGCGCACCGCGTCCGAGCAGATCGTCTCCGGCAGCATGGTGATGCCGACGCCCTGCTTGGCCATCGCCATCAGCATCGGGAAGTCGAAGCCGGCCACGCGCGGCTTGAGGTCGACCCGGCGCACGGCCCCGTCGGGGCCGTGCAGCTCCCAGCGCTGGCGCTGCTCGTCCTCGTGCATGCTCAAGGTGACGTGCTGGTCGAGGTCGTCCGGCGACACCGGCCGCCCCATCTTGCGCAGGTAGTTCGGGCTGGCGACCAGCAGTTCCTGGATCTGGCCGAAGCTGCGCATCACCAGGCTGCCGTCGTCGTCCAGCCGCGAACGCACCCGCAGGGCGACATCGACGCCCTCGTTGATCACGTCGACACGGCGGTTGCTGATCAACAACTGCACGTTGACCTGCGGATACAGGGCCAGGAACTCGGGCAGCAGCTTGGGCATCTGCTGCTGGGCCACGCTGACCGGCACGCTGACCCGGATCGTGCCGCGTGGCTCGGCGCTGAGGCGATCCACCGCCTCGCGCGCGGCCTGGGCCTCGGCCAGCATCGCCTGGGCGTGGCGGTAGACGCTCTGGCCGACGTCGGTGACCGCGAAGCGGCGGGTCGAGCGCTGCAGCAGGCGCACCCCCATGTCCGATTCCAGTTGGCTGATGCGACGGCTCAGGCGCGACTTGGGGATGCCCATCGCGCGCTCGGCGGCGGCGAAGCCGCTGTGCTCGACCACCATCGCGAAGTAGTACAGGTCGTTGAGGTCGTACATGTCGCCTTTCCGAATATGGAACGATCTGTGATATTTACCGATATTTATTCCGATATTGCAACACCCTAGATTGGCCTCACCGCGGCGACGCCGCCGCCCCACCGCTCCCCGCGAGGCCCGTCATGAAACTCCTGCACATCGACTCCAGCGCCCTGGGCGCCAACTCCGTCACCCGCGAACTGTCGGCCGCCATCGCCGGCCGCTGGCGCGACGCCTTCCCCGACATCCAGGTCGAGTACCGCGATCTCGATGCCAATCCCCTGCCCCACCTGACCGGCGCTTCGCTGGCCCAGGCCGACGCCGACGAGGCTGCGGCCGCCGCGGCGGCGCTGGAGCAGTTCCTCGCCGCCGACGTGATCGTGATCGGCGCGCCGATGTACAACTTCAGCATTCCCTCGACCCTGAAGGCCTGGATCGACCGGATCGCGATCGCCGGCAAGAGCTTCAAGTACACCGAGAGCGGCGCGGTCGGCCTGGCCGGCGGCAAGAAGGTGATCGTCGCCAGCGGCCGCGGCGGCATCCACAGCGACGCGCCGACCGACTTCCAGGAGCCTTATCTGCGCCAGGTATTCGGCTTCCTCGGCATCGATGACGTCGAGTTCGTCCGTGCCGAGGGCGTGGCCTATTCGCCGCAGCACCGCAGCGAAGCCCTGGCCGCCGCCCACCGTTCGATCAAGGCGCCCACGCAACTGCGCAAGGCCGCCTGACCTACCGTGGTCCCCGTAGGAGCGGCGTAAGCCGCGATCAAGCGTTCCCATGAAAGCCGGTCGCGGCGCACGCCGCTCCTACGAAGAGCGTTTACCTGCCCCATAAGGCCAGCCCCCTGAGTCAGGGGGCGATTCGCATCGCAGATGCGAATGGGGGTGTGGAAGCGCAACGGCTGGGGCCCAAGGTTTGCGAAGCAAATCTTGGGAGATATCCGCGCAGCCGGACATCGTTCCCCCTGTAGGAGCTGCGTAAGCTGCGACCGGGCTTTCCCATGAAAGCCTCATCGCGGCTCACGCCGCTCCTACGGCCGCTCCCGCAAGCCGCGCGCACCGGCAATCTGCGACCACGGTCGCGATCCGTGCCGCCTGCTGTCCGGTGGCTTGCCGCGCGCGCGTTATGCTCGCGGACAAGGGGAATCCGGATACCGGGACATGGACAGCGACGCGGCCAACGACATCACCCGTCTGCTGCAACGCCATCACGAGGGCGACCGTGATGCCTTCGACCGCATGGTGCCGCTGGTCTACCAGCGCCTGCGGGTGATCGCCCGCGGCCAGCTGGCGCGCGCCGGTCGCCGTGGCCAGACCCTGGACACCACCGCCCTGGTGCAGGAGGCCTATCTGCAACTGGTCGACGCCGAAGGCGTCGACTGGCAGGACCGCGGCCACTTCTTCGCGATCTGCGCGCGGGCGATGCGACGGATCCTGGTCGACTACGCGCGGCGCCGGCAGGCGGCCAAGCGCGGCGGTGGCGCGGTCGCGGTGACGCTGGAAGCAGACATGGTCGCCGCCGACAGCCAGTCCGAGCAGGTGCTGGCGATCGACGAAGCGCTGAACGGGCTGGACGCGTTCAACCCGCGCCTGGCACGCGTGGTCGAATGCCGCTACTTCGCCGGCATGACCGAGGAGGAGACCGCGCGAGCGCTCGACACTTCGCTGCGGACCGTGCAGCGCGACTGGATGCGCGCACGCGCGTGGTTGTTGAAGGCATTGGCCTGAGCCGGCATCGGCACCGATGAACGACCGCGATCCGCGCTCCGGCGAGGCCCCGCCCCCCGATCCACGGCTGCTGCGGATCGATGCCCTGTTCGAGCAGGCACTGGACCTGGAACCGGCGGCGCGCACGGCGCTGCTGGATCGCGAAACCACCGACGATCCGTCCCTGCGCGCCGAGGTCGAGGCCCTGCTCGAGCTGGCCGCCAGCGAGGCGCCGCAACTGCAACCCGACGCGGTGCGCGAAGGACCGCTGCTGCGCGCCTGGGCCGATGCGCACCCGCAAGCTTCCGCGGACGAGGACGTCAGCGGCCGCCAGCTCGGCCAGTGGCAATTGCTGCAGCCGCTCGGCCACGGCGGCATGGGCACCGTCTATCTGGCCCGCCGCGCCGATGCCGAGTTCCAACAGCTCGGTGCGCTCAAGCGTCTGCACATGACCCTGGGCTCGCGCGAGTTCCTGCACCGCTTCGCCCAGGAACGGCAGATCCTCGCATCGCTCAATCACCCCGGCATCGCCCGCCTGCTCGACGGCGGTCGCGACGAGGACGGCCACCCGTTCCTGGTCATGGAGTACGTCGAAGGCGAGCCGCTGGATCGCTACTGCGACACCCGGCGCCTGGACATCGGCCGGCGCCTGGATCTGTTCGTGCGCATCTGCGAAACGGTCGCGCATGCGCATCGGCACCTGATCGTCCATCGCGACATCAAGCCTTCCAACATCGTGGTCACCCGCGACGGCGAGGTGAAGCTGCTGGACTTCGGCATCGCCAAGGTGCTCGGCGACGCCGACGCGCCGCTGCAACCGATGACCCGCACCGCGATGCGGATGTTCACGCCCGAGTACGCGGCCCCGGAACAGGTCGCCGGCGGTACCGCGACCACCGCCACCGACGTCTACCAGCTCGGCCTGCTGCTGTACGAACTGCTGTGCGGACAGCGTGCCCAGGATGCCGGCAGCGGGTCGGCGGCGGCGCTGGAACGCGCGGTCTGCGAG
>NZ_VICD02000022.1 GCF_006546735.2 Marilutibacter maris
ACAGGGTCAGGCCCCAGCCGGCGGCGGTGGAACGGATCCAGTTGAGCTTGGCCGCGGTGATCCGGCAGCCCAGGTTGGTGGTGTCGCTGTGCGCGGCCACGTGCACGCCGACCATGTGCGCCTGTGGGCTCGCGCCCTCCTCGATCCAGTAGACCGGCGAGCCGCTGGTGCCGCCGAGGGTCTGCAGGTCGTAGTCGAAGGTCTCGTCGCTGGGCAGGCTGCGGATGTGGCCGCCCATCATGTGCTGCTTGTTCGGATCGATGGTCTCGTTGACGAAGTGCTCGATGATGTCGTTGGCGTACCAGCGCGCGGCGTAGCCGCAGACCACCACGCCCTCCGGCCGCGACTGGTTGAGCTCCTCGACCAGGTCGAAGTAGTGCGGCGCCGACACCGCGTTCGCCGCCGGCACCTGGATCAGGGCCATGTCGAAGTCGCTGCCGCCGTCGTAGGACGGATGCGGAGCGAAGTTCGCCGAACCGACCCGGAAACGCCCGAACGGCTCGGTACCGCCGCCGGTGCCGCCGCCGTTCTTGCCCGGCACGATGATCAACTCGCTCTGCCCGGCGACCACGTGGGCGGCGGTCAGCAACAGCCGCGGACCGATGAAGAAGGCGCTGCCGTGCAGGGCGCCCTCGGCGCTGCCATCCGGCCGCCGCACCTGGCAGATCGCCGAGTGCGGCGGCACCGTGGTATCGCCGACGCCGAGGTACCACATCGCGCTGTCGACGAAGAAGCCGATCTGCGCGGTCAGCGCATCGAACCAGTTGCTGGGCTGGTAGTACATCGACACCAGCAATGGCCGCGCGACCGGCCTGGGCATGCGATGCGAGAGCCGATAGCCGCGCAGCGACTGCGAAACGGCCGGCGCCGGCGTCGTGATCGGCGCCCGGCCATTGCCGTTGCCGTTGCCTGCATGGGTCGCGGCACCGTTGCCGGCCACGGCAACGCCACCGTGGCCATTGCCGCCACCGTTGCCGGCGCCGTTTCCGGTGCCCGCGTCTGCCGCCCCCGTCGCCCCCTGCTGCCACAGGTCGTCGGGATAGCCGTCGCTGTAGGGAGCCGCGTCCTCGGCGGCGGCATCGTCGTAGCCGTTTCCATGACCATTGCCGGCGACCGCGGCACGACCGCCGCCATTGCCACTGCCGTTGCCGGCCACCGCCGGCGCCATCACGTCCCCGCCCCAGCTCAGCGCGTGGCCATTGCCGTTGCCATCGCCCAGGCCATTGCGCGCGGTGCGGCGCAGGCCGCGCTCGGTCAGTCCGGACAAGCTCACGTACATGTGGCCCGCATCCGGCACCTTGACCGAGATCGGCCGCTTGCGGTCCTTGTCCTGGTAGGTCGCCAGCCCGAAGTACAGCCGCGGCTGGCCGATGAAGCGCGCGACCACCGCCGGCGGCACCAGGTAGACCGACTCGCGCCCCCCGGCCGGGTAGCGGCTCCCGGCCACGCCCGCGCTCAGCAGGCGGCTGGAGAAGAAATTGCGGCTCGTGCGGCGGTTGCGGTTCTCGGCCTTGAGCAGTTCGGGATCGGTGGCCAGGCCGATCTCGAACAGGGGAAGGTCGGTGCGGACGGTAAAGCCCAGCACGCTGAAGCGATCGTCGATCGACTCGCGGTTGGCTCGGATGACTGCCATGGCTGAACTCCTAGCGGCGCTTGCGTGCAGGAATGGACGGCGCGCCGGCGTCCGCCGCCGCGGCCGGCGCGCGCGAGGGCAGCGCCAGCGCGACCGGCTGGTCGCCTGCGTCGTTGATGACCGTGGATACGCGTTCCCAGAACCGCTGCTGGGCATCGATGCCGATGCCCTCCAGGTGCGGTTTCATGAAGTCGACCACCGTTTCCAGGTGGCGGAAGAACACCCGTTGCCCCGATTGCACGTGCTCGACCGAGCCGCGCCATTCGGCGGCGACCGTTTCGCTGTCGCTGCGCTCGCTCCATACGCGGACGATGAAGGCGGCGGTGCGATCCTCGAGCAGTGCCATGACGACGCCCATACGGTGAGGCCTGGGCCGAGCCTGCGCCCGCCGCCTCACCGGCGGATCACCGCCGCATCACACCCGGATCACCCTGACCGGCCGGGCTGTGATGAGGGTGTGAGAGACGCATCACAGGCGCGCCGCCGCCGGCGCAGGGGCCTGCGCCGCGGTGATCGTCGGAAACGTCTGGGTCGCAGGCCGGGGGCGCGGCCCCGGGGAAGCGGACGCGATTGGCCGGACCACTGGCGACGGCCTGCCCACGGCCACGGTGCGGCACGCGCCGTGCGGGGGCGCCCGGATCGCCGCCGCTAGCGGCGCAGGAACTCCAGGCTCAGCTGCAGCTGGGCATCGGCCTCGGAGAGCTGGCGCCGGGCCCGGTCGATCAGCAGGCAGGGGTCGGCCGGGGTCGGGTCGCGCAGCGGGCGGGTCGCATGGAAGCCGTGCCCGGGCACCGGCAGCGACCAGGCCGGCTCCTGCCCGGCGACGCCGACCGCGCTGTCGGCGATGCGCCGGTAGACCTCCATCGTCTCGCGCATCGGCTGGATCGCCAGCTCACGGCGCAACAACTCACGGCAGCACTCGAACTGCTGCAGCGCCTGCGCCCGTTGCCCACTCATCACATACAACTGCATCAGGTCGCGGTGCACGTCCTCGCGCAGCGCGTCGCTGTCGAGGATCGCCTGGGCATGGGCGATGGCCTCGTCGTAGTCGCGACGGATCGTCGCCAGCTGCATCAGCCGGCCGAGCGCGTTGAGGTAGTTGCGGCGATGCTTCTCGCGCTCGCGCAGGGCCCAGTCGTCGGTCACGTCGAGCAGGATGTCGGACGCGTACATCGCCACGCCGCGGCGCAGGCCATTGATGTCGGCGTCGCTCAGCCGCTCCGGCGCGCCGGCCAGGCCCGGCGAGATCAGCCGTTCGAACTCCTCCACATCCAGCCACACCCCGGCCGGGCCGTTGAGTCCGATCGCCCCGCGGCGGTCGCTGACGATCAGGTCGCCCTGCTTCATCGGCGGTCGCTCGACCATCCGCCGCAGCCGCCACAGCGCGGTGTTGAACGAGCCCGGCGTCGACGAACAGGCGCGCTCCGGCCACAGGTTCGCCAGCAGCTCGGAACGGCTGAAGTAGCGGCCATGCCCCAGCGCCAGATAGGCCAGCAGATTGGCGCAGCGGCCGGCGATCGCGACGCCCTCGTCGTCGTCGCTGGCCACCGACAGTGAACCGAACAACCGTATCCTCAGCATCGCGGCTGGCTCCTGCCATGGCGGACGGCCGACGCCGCCCGGAGATCCGATCCTCGGGACCGGCGCCGCCAGCGCCGAAGCCGCGCCGACGCCGGAGTCCTCCCCCCTGCGTTCGTGACATGTTTCGCATATCCGCGCACCGATCGGAAGGTCCCGGCCCGGTGTGGCCGCTGCAAGCCCCGCTGACCGTTGATCATGGGCGCAAGCCGCGTTTACGTCTGCCCCCGATTGCAAGCGGAACGGGACAACTTCGGGCAAGAATCACTGTCCGGACAGCGGCGGCGTACGGATCACTCCATCGGCAAGGATCGCGAACGAAGGAGGCAGGGTGGGCGCACTATCGCTGAGAGTCAGGAAGGCCCGGGTCCAGGCGACCCTGTCCCAGGCCGAGCTGGCGCGCAAGGTCGGGGTCAAACGCAGCGCGGTGACCCAGTGGGAGCACCCCGCCGGCACCACGCCCAGCGTCAATCACCTGATCAAGCTCGCCCTGGAAACCGGGGTCAACTTCGAGTGGCTGGCGACCGGCCGCGGACCGACCCGCTGCGAGGGCAGCGAACCGATCCCGGCGGTGATCATCGACGACTACGCCCGCGACGAGCACGAGAGCACCGCGCTGACCCAGTTCCGCCGGCTGTCGCCGAGCCGGCAGCGGATGGCCCTGGAGATTCTCGACATCCTCGCCCGCTGAGCCGCCAGGCCCGCGCAGCCGCGGTCGGCGCCCGGGTTTCCGTCCCGGTGCCGGTTCGTGCGAAAATGCCGGCCTCAAGGCCCCGTAGCTCAGCTGGATAGAGCGTCCCCCTCCTAAGGGGAAGGTCGCACGTTCGAATCGTGCCGGGGTCGCCATACGGCGAAGAACGAGTGAAGGGGAGTGAGAAGTGAGAGGAGGCGCCCGTCCCTGCTCCTCTCACTTCCCACGCCTCTTCTTTTATTTTTGATCCCATGGAGTCCCCGATGACGCACCCCGTGCTTTCCGCCCTCGGCCTGACCGACACCGAATCCGGTACCTACCTCGGCAACAACGAATGGTCCAGGACCAGCGACGCCGGTGTGCTGGAGCCGGTCAACCCGACCGACGGCCAGGTGCTGGCGAAGGTACAGGCATCGTCCAAGGCCGACTACGACACCATCCTCGAGCGCGCCCAGGCGGCGTTCAAGGTCTGGCGCACCACTCCGGCCCCGCGCCGCGGCGAGGCGATCCGCCTGTGCGCCGAGGCCCTGCGCGAGCACAAGGACGCGCTGGGTTCGCTGGTCGCGCTGGAAATGGGCAAGTCCAAGCCCGAGGGCGACGGCGAAGTCCAGGAAATGATCGACATCGGCGAGTTCGCCGTCGGCCTGTCGCGCCAGCTGTACGGCCTGACCATGCATTCCGAGCGCCCCGGCCACCGCATGTACGAGCAGTGGCACCCGCTGGGCCTGGTCGGCATCATCTCGGCGTTCAACTTCCCGGTCGCGGTCTGGGCCTGGAACAGCTTCATCGCCGCGGTCTGCGGCGACATCAGCATCTGGAAGCCGTCGCCGAAGACCCCGCTGTCGGCGATCGCCTCGATGAAGATCTGCAACGAAGCGCTGCGCAAGGGAGGCTTCCCGGACATCTTCTTCCTGTTCAACGACGCCGGCACCGAGCTGGCCCAGCACTTCGTCGACGACAAGCGCGTCGGCCTGGTCAGCTTCACCGGCTCGACCAAGGTCGGTCGCATCGTCGGTGAGCGCGTCGCCCGCCGCATGGGCCGCTCGCTGCTGGAGCTGGGCGGCAACAACGCGATGATCGTCGACGCCAGCGCCGATCTGAAGCTGGCGATCCCGGCGATCGTGTTCGGCGCCGTCGGCACCGCCGGCCAGCGCTGCACCACCACCCGCCGCGCCTTCATCCACGAGTCGATCTACGACGACGTGCTGGCCAAGCTGGTCGCCGCCTACAAGCAGGTCGAGGGCAAGATCGGCGACCCGACCGACCCGGCCAACCTGATGGGCCCGCTCAACAGCTCCGACGCGGTCGACGCCTACCTGGACGCGGTCGAAGCGGCCAAGGCCGCCGGCGGCACCATCGAGACCGGCGGCGCGAAGATCGAGCGCGACGGCAACTTCGTGCTGCCGACGATCGTCACCGGCCTGTCCAACGACGCCGAGATCGTCCAGCACGAGACCTTCGCTCCGATCCTGTACGTGATGAAGTTCAGCAAGCTCGAGGACGCGATCGAGCTGCAGAACGCGGTCCCGCAGGGCCTGTCCTCGGCGGTGTTCACCGAGAACCTGAAGGCGGCCGAAGCGTTCCTGTCGGCGGCCGGCAGCGACTGCGGCATCGCCAACGTCAACATCGGCACCTCGGGCGCGGAGATCGGCGGCGCGTTCGGCGGCGAGAAGGAAACCGGCGGTGGCCGCGAGTCCGGATCCGACGCCTGGAAGGCCTACATGCGCCGCCAGACCAACACCATCAACTACTCCGACGCGCTGCCGCTGGCCCAAGGCATCAAGTTCGACCTCTGACCGCCGACGGCCCTCCCCCATGCGTCTGGCCGTCGTCTCGGACATCCACGGCAACCTGCCCGCGCTGTCGGCCGTCATCGCCGACATCCGCGGGCGGGACTGCGACACCGTGGTCAATCTGGGCGACATCCTGTCCGGCCCGCTGTGGCCGGCGCAGACGGCCGACCTGTTGATGCGGCAGCCATGGCCGACCATCCGCGGCAACCACGAGCGGGCCCTGCTGGAGACCCCGCGCGAGGCGATGGGAACCTCGGACGGCCATGCCGCGGACGCGCTGGACGAGGCCCATCGGGCCTGGCTGGCCGGGCTGCCGGCGACCCGCTGGCTGGCCGGCAACGGCCCCGGCGCGGAGGTCTTCCTCTGCCACGGCACCCCGGACGACGACATGGCCTATTTCGTCGAGTCGCCGGCGCCGGGCGAGGCCCGCGCGGCCAGCGTCGCCGAGGTCGCGATGCGCGCCGGCCAGGTGCCGGCGCGGGTGATCCTGTGCGGCCACACCCACCGGCCGCGGATCGTGCCGCTGCCCGACGGCCGCCTGGTGGTGAACCCGGGCAGCGTCGGCCTGCAGGCGATCCAGATCCGCGGCGACGCGGACGCGACCGGATGCCCCCCGCACGCGATCCAGACCGGTTCGCCGCAGGCCCGCTACGCCCTGCTCGAACACGACGCGGACGGCTGGCATGCGCGCATCGTCGAGGTCGAATACGATCACCACACAGCGGCCAGGATGGCGGCGGAAAACGGCCGCCCGGACTGGGCCCACGCCCTCCAGACCGGCCATGTTCCCTGAGCCCCGCCCCTTGAGACCCGCCAGGCCCTGAATGTACGCGCTCGCCCGCCCCTTCCTGTTCAGCCTCGACGCCGAGCGTGCCCACGGCGTCGCCCTGCGCGCGATCGAGCGCGCCCACCGCATGGGCATGAGCTCGCTGCTGGCGACGACGTCGGCGCCGTTGCCGACCCGCGCGTTCGGCCTCGACTTCCCCAACCCGGTCGGCCTGGCCGCCGGCATGGACAAGAACGGCGAGCACATCGATGCGCTGTTCGCGCTGGGTTTCGGTTTCGTCGAGATCGGCACCGTCACCCCGAGGGCCCAGGAGGGCAATCCCAAGCCGCGGATGTTCCGCCTGCCCGAGTGCAAGGGCGTGATCAACCGGCTGGGCTTCAACAACCAGGGCGTCGATGCGCTGGTGCGCAATGTCGAGCGCGCGAAACTGCGCGACCGCGGCATCCTCGGCATCAACATCGGCAAGAACAAGACCACGCCCAACGAGATCGCCGACGGCGACTACATGTACTGCCTGTCGCGGGTCTACCCGCTGGCCGACTACGTGACCGTCAACATCTCCTCGCCCAACACCGCCGGCCTGCGCGAGCTGCAGGAGGAGCAGCAGCTGCGCCGCCTGATCAGCATCCTGCGCGAGGAGCAGGAGCGGCTGGGCGCCAAGCACGGCAAGCGGGTGCCGATGCTGGTGAAGATCGCCCCGGACCTGACCGATGCCGACATCGACGCCTGCGCGCGGGTGCTGACCGAGCTGGAGGTCGACGGCGTGATCGCGACCAATACCACGATCTCGCGCACCGCGATCGAGGCCCACCCGCTGGCGCGCGAAAGCGGCGGTCTGTCCGGACGCCCGCTGATGGGCCAGGCGACCACGGTGCTGCGGATGATGCGCACCCGCCTGCCCGAATCGATCCCGCTGATCGGTGTCGGCGGCATCCTGGGCGGTGCCGACGCGGTCACCAAGACCGCCGCCGGCGCGACCCTGGTGCAGTTCTACAGCGGCATGGTCTACCGCGGTCCGGCGCTGATCCACGAATGCGTCGAAGCGATGCGCCGACGCAAGGAAGCGCCCAGCAGCGGACCGTTGAAGCCCGGCCGCTGAGGCCGGCCCTGACGACATGCCGACCACCACCCCCCCGCGCCGTCGACCCATCGATGAGCAACCGATGAGCATCCGCATCCTCCGCGACGCTCCGCTGCAGGCCCGCAACAGCTTTGCCGTGTCGGCCCGCGCCGGCTGGCTGGCCGAGGTCGGCGATGCGCGCCTGCTCCCGGAGGCGCTGGCGCGGATGCGACCCGCCGACCGGCCGCCGCTGGTGCTCGGCGGCGGCAGCAACCTGCTGCTGGTCGACGACCTGGCGATGCCGGTGATTGCGCTGACCGGCCGCCAGGTCGGTTTCGACGATACCGGCGATGGGCGCGTGCGGGTGCGCGCCGATGCCGGCGCCCACTGGCACGACTTCGTGATGCGGACCCTGGCGCACGGCCTGGGCGGGCTGGAGAACCTGGCGCTGATCCCGGGCACCGTCGGCGCCGCACCGATCCAGAACATCGGCGCCTACGGCGTCGAGGTCCGCGAGTACATCCATGCCGTCGAAGCCTACGAACCGGCCAGCGGCCAGACCCACCGCTTCGATACCAACGCCTGCGCGTTCGCCTACCGCGACAGCCGCTTCAAGCGCGAGCGCGACCGTTACATCGTCACCGCGGTCGAATTCGAGCTGCCGCGCGCCGATGCCGGCCACGCCCTCAAGCTCGACTACGCCGGCATCGGCGACGAGCTGGCGGCGATGGGCATCGACGCACCGACCGCCAGCGACGTCGCCGACGCGGTGATCGCGATCCGCCGCCGCAAGCTGCCCGACCCGGCCGTGATCGGCAATGCCGGCAGCTTCTTCAAGAACCCGATCGTCGCCGCCGACCTGGCCGAGGCACTGCGGCGCGAACATCCACGCCTGCCGGTGTACCCGCTGGCACCGTTCCCTGCCGACGCCGCCGGCCACGGCGAGGCCCCACACGGTGGCCTGTGCAAACTGTCGGCGGCCTGGCTGATCGACGCCTGCGGCTGGAAGGGCCATCGCGACGGCGACGCCGGCATCGCCGCCAGCCACGCCCTGGTCCTGGTCAACCACGGCAGCGCCAGCGGCGCGCAACTGCTCGACCTCGCCCGCCGCGTCGCCGGCTCGGTGTCCGAACGCTTCGGCGTCGCACTGGAGCCCGAGCCACGCATCGTCGGCGCATCGTGGTGATCCCGGACCCACGCATACCCCGCAACCGCGGCACCGGCCGCAGCCCGCACCCGATTCGTGTCTCTCGCGACGCCCGCCTGCCTGTTTGCTGCAGCATCGCCTGTGGGAGCGGCGCAAGCCGCGATTGGACGTTCGCGACCACGCCCATCGCGGCTTACGCCGCTCCTGCAGATGCTTCCATGCTCGCCTGCGCCGCCCGCGACCGCGCGGGCGCGCGCCGCTTCGTCTTCACTCCCCCGCCCGCCCCACTGGTGCCATGACCGCTCCCGCCCGGACCACCCACGCCCGTGCCGCATTGCTGATGCTCGGCAGCACGGTCTTCTTCGCCTTCATGGTGATCGCGATCAAGCTCGCCTCGGAAACGCTGCACACCTTCGAGGTCGCGTTCTTCCGCAACTTCTTCGGCATGCTCGCGACGGTGCCGCTGCTGATCCGCCACGGCATCGGCATCCTCAAGACCGACCAGTTGCCGCGCTACGTCTTCCGCTGCTTCATCGGCGTGTTCTCGATGTTCTGCGGGTTCTGGGCGATCGGTCACCTGCCGCTGGCGCAGGCGGTGTCGCTGTCGTACTCGTCGCCATTGTGGGTGACCATCTTCGCGGTGTTCTGGCTCGGCGAGCAGGTCCGCGCGCGGCGCTGGGCCGCGGTCGCGATCGGCTTCATCGGCGTGCTGGTGATCGTCCGCCCCGGCACCGAGGGCTTCACCGCCGGCACCCTGATCGCGGTCGCCTCGGCGATACTCAGCGGCCTGGTCGCGATCCAGATCAAACAGCTGTCCAACACCGAGCCGGCCGACCGCATCGTCATCTACACCACCCTGCTGTGGGTGCCGATGTCGCTGATTCCGGCGGTGCTGGTCTGGGAATGGCCGCAGGGCATCACCTGGCTGTGGGCGATCGCCGCCGGGGTGTTCGGCACCGGCGGCCACATGCTGTGGACCCGCGCGCTCAAGCTCGGCGAGGTCTCGGCGCTAACCCCGATCAGCTTCATGCAATTGCCGATCGTCGCCGTGCTGGGCTGGCTGCTGTTCGACCAGGGGGTCGACCGCTGGACCATCGCCGGCGCCGCGATCATCCTCGCGGCCAACGCCTACATCGCCCACCGCGAGGCGGTGCTGGCCCGCCGCGCCGCGACCAAGGCGCCGGTGGAGGGGGCGAAGCCGGGGTTTTGAGGCGGGGCCGTCCCCGCCCCCGTCTGAAGGCTGGCGGGGGCGCTGCCGGTGCGTCCGCTTAGCCGGCGCCCTCTTCCGGCGCCGGCTGCAGCTCCACCGCCAACGCCTCCAGCTCGGCGATCTCCGCCTCCAGCGCGTCGTGCAACTCGCCCTGACGCGTCATCAGGTCCTCGATCCGGCTGGTCTGCTTCAGCTTCGACAACTCACCGTCGAACAGCAGCCACTGCGCGGTCAGCTGCTCGACGTAGTTCTTCGAGTAATGCCGCATCTCCTTCAGCTGCGCCAACGCGTCGTTGACATGCTCGAGCGGGCTCTTGTTCTCCGTGGACATCGCGACCTCCGCTGCTTCCATGGGTTCTGGCAGGGTAGACCTTTGAAGCTGGACGGGGGGGCGAACAACAGTCCGATCAGGGCTGGTCGGAGCCTGGAATCACGAGAGCCTGGCTGCTACTCGACCGACGCTTCGACCGCTGAGCCATCACCGGTGCTGCGACCATCCTCGCCGCCAATGCCAGCATCGCCCGCCGCGAGGCGGTGCTGGCCCGCCGCGCCGCGACCAAGGCATCGGTGGAGGAGGTGTTGGAGAAAGCATGAGTTGGCTGGGCCTTGAAAGCATAAGTTGGCCGCCTTCTGGCACGCAGGCCGAAACTGACGCAAGAATGCGGGCTCCAGCCTCCTTGGAAGTCCATCTAAGGCGAATTTTGGCAGCCCTTCGAGAGAAGACAAAATGAATGAACCATAAACAAGAAGAGCTTGACGGCACCGCCGACTACATTTGCTCCACCCGGAAATCCTTCATCTCAGTCTCTCCAGCTATGTCGTCCGTGTAACGACATCTCAACGTGCACGTTCGCGATCAACTAACACTCGTACATGGTCCGGCGGATCAGCGCCAGCACTTCGGCACTGCGACCGTCAGCCACCAGAACCGCCGGCACGTCGCCCTTGTTATCGGACTCACACACCCACTGTGCGGCGGTAAGTTCATCGAAGCCCATGGTCAGAATCTCGGCAGCCTATTCAGGCTCAACGGATTGCAGCTCCCACCACACCGCGAGGCAACAGGCGTGACAAGCCTCACGCGCGGAATCAGCCGTAACGATGACATCACGGAGCTAGTTCATCAGCCCCTCCTCGTAAATCGGTAGGGCAATCCATGAAAACGTCTTTTGAGTGACGAGGATCTACTCTAGATGCTCGGCATGTTCTTCGGCCAATTCGGTCCGCAAAATTTCGACCAGATCGATGTAGTCCTGGTCCGCCGCCAAGCCGCGCAAGGTCAGTAGCTGACCATGGAGAATGCCCATTCTGAGCCTGCTGAGGGACATCGCCTCCAGCTCTGTCGGCTTCGGCAAGGTCGTCCAGAAGGCCCGATCAAGGCGAGCAACGCTGTCATTCCGAATGATCCCGCCGGTACGAGGCAGAAACACGAGCTGCGGGTAAACCAAACACTCTGCACGGGCTGCGATTGTCGGTGTCACCGATCTGGGCTCGCTTGGTGTGCCCACAGAGAAGAGCGGTGCCACCAGATACGATGGTCGCATGAAGGCCTCCCTTGCGATGTTCCGCTGGGGCTGCGGTAGTCGCAGATCAGGAATGCCATCTGCTGTTGCGAGCACGATGCATGGACGCAGCTTCGATTTCAGCGCAAGGAGTTCGGCGGCCTCGCCAACACCAAGCCGAAATATTGGGAGCCGATTCGGCTTAGGCCTCCAATCATGCTGAGGATTAGCTCCCCTGATCGCGCCTGACGCCGAGTCGTGTGAAGTTTGGTCTGATCGAGTGGCGTCGAAGATCTTCCACGCCATACCCAATTCGGGAACGACGGTGCGAACGATCTGGCCGATCTTCGGTTGTCCGCTTGTAGGCGGCGGGTCTTGATCATAGGGTGGCAGCACCTCACTCACCAGTGTTCCATTACCGAACGCCATCCTCGATTTCCCTCAGGACAAGAGCGCGGTGAATTGGATGCCAGGTTCATTCTGCAGCTCTGCATCCATTGCAGCCATTCCTTCGCTGTAGGCTCGGTCATAGATCGGCCGATGTGCAGCCATCGCCCTGGCATTGCCTTCCAAGTCGGCGTACTTACGCTCCAGACTCGCACCGAGTTGCAGGATTCTCATTAGTTTTTCTTGATCCTGGATTCCAACCTGATGATGTGGCTTCACCTCGCCCACGCCTCTCAACACCGAGAAGTCGATGTTCTGACCTGGTGTCGCTGCCTGCATCGGCAAAGTCTTGAAGTAGGTGTGGTCAAGAAGCCTGCTCAGATCTTGACGGAACTTTCTAATCAAGGATCCGAAGCGCGCAGCTTGTGCTGGAGCCAATCCCACATCACTCAGCGCGGGTCCTAGTGGGAACTCTCCGAGCCAATACTGCGTGTACTCCTGATCCCGATGCTCTGCACTGTAGTCGTGGATTATTCCGCGATTCGCCATTTCACCAACAGCGCCGACCAAGTTGGTTGCGAACGGCCCGTAGGAATAGAAGTACCACGCAGAGCCGCTGGCCGTTTCCCCTTCATGAGTTTCGGCATGCAGGCAATCGAGCAGGTAAACTAACTTGATAAGCGTCGTGCGATTGATTCGGCCCAAACCAGCCTCGCGCACAGCGCGAAGCACGGCCAAGACGGCATCTTGCATTGGTACGGGGACTGGTGGCATGGGTAACGCCCTGAGAACCGTGTAATTATAGCCTCAGTGCTTCGGATCGAGTTCTAAGAGACGACCTATGGCGGTCAATTGATGCCAAACGGTCGTCGCATACCCATTGTCATGGCTTAGAGCCATCGGATAGCGGCCTTCTCTACATCCTGCACAGGCATCTCAATGCTCCACGGGTGCTCTACTTTGCGCCCCTTCTGATACTGGTAAACGAGAACCCGAGGCAGATTCCGCTTGTCGTAAACACGGCCGAGGCGGAACACTACGCTGTTCTGCGCCGCAAGAAAAAGATGGATCGTCTTCACTCCGGAGTCCGCAAGACGAATCATGTTCGTAAGAAACTCCATCATCAGCCTTTGCTGCTTGGCTTCTGACCAGTGATTATCCGGAGATCGCCGCGGAAGCTTCAACTCGACGATCGGAGATGACGGAAGTGACCTCGAAACCGCCTCCGGATCCACGAGATACGACACTGAAACCGCGACGGCCACCTCCGTCGTTCCTGGGGGAAGTTGTTCGATACCAGCCACCTTAAAGGAGTCCCCATCATCCTCAGAATTGAGCTGTCGCCAAGCCTCAGAGGCCCTGTCCCAATCAAGGGTGACGATCTGACTTTCATCATCGAGCAGCACCCCCGCTAGGAAGGTAAATGGCACTGGAGAGAGGCCGCCATAGACGACGACAATGTCGGAGGGATCTTTCCCATTCTTATACGACTCAATTAGTCGAGGCAATCCAACTACGCGCTCAAGTGCAGCCTCCGGATCCGTTACCACGCCATCCTTGATGCGATCTCGAATATCGACGACGAGGGGCTGCCGCCGCCCCTTGATTGATTGCGGAATTGCGTCTAAGAGCGGCGTGTCGGCTGTATCACGCAAGCCGCGCTGCTCAATGGTGAGAACAAGGTGGCGACTACGGTCCTTGCGATCATCGCGATACCGGATACCGGCTAGCAGCCCCGCTGCAATCAGCAATAGTCCGCCAGTCCCTCCAATAGTCCAGCTGAGCAGATCGGGGATGGGTTGAATTCGACTGATGGTGATGTCATGACCGAACACTTTCGTGGCCAAAGCCCAACCCGGCCCTGCGCCCACGGTTGCCAGGCAAGCTAGACCAGCGACCAGAAGTTTTCTCTCAATGGGTCTTTCGCGGGTAATCCACTCAACAATTCGATCGGCGACCTGCATCAACCCGCTCCCCATTTCGCCTTTGCCTTGTTCCGATTGCGCTTCTGATTCGTTTCGGGACGCTCTGGCGGTGGATGCTCCCCTCCCCCAGTCCATTCACCAGTCGCGAGCCATACTTCAAAATAGAACAACCAGTCAATCGACCACGGGACAATCGTCTGCGCCAGGGACATCTCCGCCCCCCATTCGCGAGTACGCGGAAGGTATAGGCACAGCCTTACAGGATGACTGTGTTCGTAGAGGTGCGGAATCCGCCCATGGTCGGCCGCTAGCTCCGGAATGTTCGGTGCAAGCACCCGCACGTCAGGCTGATCACCACGCCTGTACGTCAACCACAACGAGTATTCACGGCTGATCGAGGTCGGCTGCGCCGTGTACTTGAAAGTCAGCAATCCTGCTCGCAACTGCCCAACTGCACCAGGAAGCTTCATGGCACGCAAGTGCAGGAGCTGCGTGCCCAAATCTAGCTTGCGGATCCTCGTATAGCCGATACTAGTCACCGAAGAATGTATGCCTGGCTACAGGCGCTCCGGCGACAGCGCTGGAGGCAATCAGACCTCCCGCAGCGGGGGCGAAACGAAGGGAGCCACTGTCGCGCGCAGACCGCACTTGCAGGGAATACGAGCTGATCGCCTTGGTCGCCGTCGATGCGCCGAAGGCGCTGTCGAGCACCGGTCGTGCGCCATCAAGTCCCGTGACGGACACAAGTTCGTGCACGCTCGCAAGCGCCACTACGTGCCATTCCCTGAAGGCCATGACCCAACGCTGGTCTTGGTTCCAACGATTAGCGAAATTCTCGGCAGCCACCGGGCTCTGGATCCACCATTCGACCCCACCGGCGGTGTTCCGTTGTTCGATGAAGGCTGGCATGCCAGCGATGACGCGCTGGATCAGGTTATAGGGATTGGCAAACTGGTGCCCGGAACGAAATTCCCGCTCGAACGACATTGCTGCCAGGGTTGTGATGATGATTGAGATCGGAGCGAATTCCGCATACCGGCTGCCCGCACGCAGACACCAGGTGTCGCGGTGGCGCTTCAGCAACTGGACGATCCGGCGAAGCCAACCCTTGTCCGCGTTTTCCTCTGGGAATGGAGCGACTTCTGCTTTTAAGACGGCGGAGTCCATCAGCAGACGGGTACGGGCTCGGTCAGCACGCTCGTTGAACCATTTCGCGTACTCCTCGGGATGAGTGAGAATCCACATCGCCAGATCCTTGTCGGGGATGGCATCCGAGGCACTGGCACGGACCAAAGGGCAAATGTCGAGGTGGAACTCGCCGTTATAGTTCACACGCCAGCAGCGCGTTTTTTCTTCGAGCTTGTTCGCATAACGTCCATCTGCCTTCAGGGGAGCGCCAACCAGCCCTTTCGCCATTGTCGGAGCAAGTGAAGTATTTGCCGCCAATCGGCAGGCCAAGTCGACGTCGAATTCGCTCTCAGCGTCATTGAGCGGCCGGACAACCGTCCCGATGGCAAACGATCCCTGAGGGAAAACCTTCGCTGCCGCCAGTCGCGGGTCGGCACTCGAAGTAACGACGTCACTGATGGTTTCGTAGGCCAGCTTGGCACGCTGGAACTGGGTGGGCGTGATGTCGAGTGAATCGGCAACCCGGCCCAGCAGTTGGGCCGTTAGGGATTCGCGGAGAACCCGATTGTCGGAAGGGGCAAAGCTGTCCACTGGGAGTATCTCCTCGTTTCGGAATCCGCGCAGAACCACAGGTGGGCTCAGCTTCTTATGGGTCAGGTCCGGTAGTGCCGCTCGTTTACGTTCCGGCCGCACGCGAGGCATCGTCGATACAGACCGTAACGACCATCAATCTCACGCCCGAGCAAGCCGCCGCAGTCGCAAAGCAAACCTTCGCCACGCCGCCATCGCCATAGGCGATACAGGGCGTGACCGACAAGCAACAATCCAAAACCCAGCATTACAACTGGCAGCCACCGAAGGCCGTTCCACAACCCTGCGGTGTACGCGTTTGCCTGGAGGCCAGATAGCAGCCAGATAACTACCAGCGACGCCAGCATCCAGAGCGCACCGGGCAAGAAAGCCCTAACTCCCATCCACTCGAACCTATCCATCCTCGACCCTCAAGTCCCAAGCACTTGCACTCTGATTACTCGCAGCCAGTCTCATCGGGTGCGACAGGCCATCGGCGGGCGCCGGCAAGCTGACGCTGCCCACGGCAGAAACCGATGAGAAATTGTTGGGCCCTGAGGGTCGAGGGCGGGAGGAACCGAGGGGGATTGGAGGATCTGGGAAGGCGGCGCCATGGAGCGAATGCTCCACCCACGAGGGCTCCACGAGGCATGGGCCGCCTTCCCCAAGTCGGAACTGAGATACGAACTATCTGGCTTGCGGCGCCGCTTAGGAACCGCCCCCAACAACGGCTCTACTGGCCGATCACGAATCGCCACTTCGGCTGACTTGCCGCCGGGTCGAACTGCTTCTGGATGCCATCCTTGGTGCTTCGGCCCATGCGTGACCACACTGCGAGGTCATTGGGCCTGTTAGTCACATCAAACCCTGCTGAGGCAGTGATACCAATGACATCCGAGATAATGAAGCGATCGTGGAACTCGCTCCATATAAAAACCTCGGCAATCAAGCCATACGCCCTCAGTTGCGCGCCCAACCCCGCAAACGCAGCTTTCCAATAGGGCTCATCCGGCGTTACTTGTTGTGGCAGCCCTTTGTTGAAGCTTCGGTGCAGCTCAATCCTCGGTTTGGGATTCCTGCTTGCCAATGGCGCGAGCAGTTGGTGTAGTTGACCATAGCCTGGACTAGATGGGTCGAGATACGGATCGATAAACATGAAGGAATTGGCCTGCGCCAATACACGGCTCAAGATCCTCAGATAATCCGTAGTCTTGCGATCCAACGAAAGAGATGGGCTACGACCTTGCCACCACGGCGTCGCAGTCAGTCGTTCAATCGAAGCCACCTCGTTCTGATTGAACGCCTGCTTTGTGCCATGGGCAGCAATGATGCCTGTCACTGTCTCGACGACATTCGTAGCCAGCCCCTCATTGCACCAATCGGCGGAGCAAACAAGCTCCTGCGAGGCCTGCCTCGGAAACTTCCTGAGACGATTTCCTTGTAAGAGCTTTTTGACAAACTCTTTGCTCAGCCTGTGCAGGCTTCCCGAGTTCTCAATGCAATACTTGCACCAACCACCATCCACAAGATCGCGAACCAATGCCTCCTGCATGATCGGTTCGCGTAGGAATTGGAGGTAGGCATCAATTAGGGCCGCATTCGAATAGGCGCCCGGATCAAAAATGTCGGGGACGAGGACGTACTCGTCAAGCATCACCGATCTGCTCCCTTAGCCCCTCTTCAAAAAAGCCACCCGGCCAAGATTTAACCAGCTCGCCCAACTCGTTGAGGGGCATTTCACGCGCAATGCTACGTGCACCATCTGGCTCGACATACAGAACTGAGATGTCATCGGGAGTTATCGGAGGCAGGCCCGTCTCCTTGCCTTGATAGGTTTCTCGCATCCGGCGCATCAGCCGAAGTATCAGATGTTCGCTGTGTGTCTCGAGAATGAAGGTGTTTTTCCGCTCCCCCAAGGCCGACTTAATGAACACGTCGCCGAGCTCAGCTTGCAAGGCGGGATGGAGATGGATCTCCGGCTGCTCCATCGCCAGCAGTTTGCCTTCAGATGCATAGGCCATGACCAGCACGGGCAGCACCTGGGAGATACCGATACCTACGTCGCGGTGAGTCACGCTCGTCTTGGTGCGCATATCCATCAGCACGAGCTCATTCACGGCATCGATGCGTCCGTCAAGGATGGCGTTGTCCACCAGCAAGTCACTGTAGATCTGGAAGCTGTCCTTGATCGCCTCCTCAGGAAGCTTGTTCTCATCGTCCGAGCCGTCATACTCCCAAGAGTCGCTGGCCTCCAGCTGGATGTCCCTAACCCGTTCGAAGTTCACGAGCTCCTTGATCCGCAGCTCGTAAGGTGTCCTGAGCTTGCCCGACCCAAGCCAGTTGTTGACCGCCTTGCGCACGTCGCTATTTCTACGCACCACATCCCAGGCATAACCTCCACCGGCATACCAGTTGGAATCTTCTGTCTCGGAAAAGGCCAGATGGCGGGCCGGGAAAGAACGCAAGGGGCCAAGATACTGCAGCTGCTTCAGCTCATCGCTGAGTACGTCTGAGAGGCCTTTGATCAGGTCGTTGAGAGTGCGCGGCAACACAAAACGCACAGCCTGTGCTATGTCGTCCTGACGATTCCCCTTGCTGATCGCAAACAGCATTGGCTGCGTCGGCGAATCCGAACTTTCGGCCTTTGGTAGCTCTACCCCGGAAGGCAGGAAACGATCGACCTTGATCTGCAACTCTGGCAGCAATTCATCGATCGCTTGCAAGGCGCCGTCCAGGTCCTCTGCCTTCATTTCAGTCGAGGTTGTATGAACCTCGATGATGGCCTTGAGTACTTGAAGAAACACTGGGTGCTGGATCTCCAGGCGATCCAGACGCAGGAAGTCACCGAGCCCCTCGATGCCTCGGCGGCGGCTCATGCGCAACAATTCTTCATCGTCCGCCAATATTTCCACTGCTTCCACGCGCGGCTCTGCGTTAGGCATCGGCGCATCCATGATGTCCAGTTCGATCCCAAGCGAGACGTTCACAGTGATCGTATCCACTGTGGACAGAATCTGCGCGAGCTGCTTGTGACTCGCATCGTTGCCGAGTTCGGAAAGCCTCAGCTCTGCCCCCCATTCGACACCATTGCGCAACTGGCCACGATGCACGAATTGCCTGAAACCGCCGAGGTCGACTGCACTTCCGCCAATGTCGGTATGGTGCACATCCAAGCGCGAACGGCCACGCTTCTCGCGGCCGAACTGGGCTTCGTGTGCCAAGGCCAGGCTATGGATGAAGCTGGATTTGCCAGCACTGTTTGGGCCGAAGACCAAGGTGATGGGCTTGAGGGGGATGCGCTGGGTACCAGCAAACGCCTTGAAGTTGCCTACACGCAGGGCACTAAGTCTGCGACTCATTAGTTGACTCCCTGGGGCAGGGGCAAATTCAGCGCCTTGGCCTGTTGCTGCATCTCGGCCAGCAGCTCGGTCATATGCGCCTCTCGCCACTTGGCCGTCATCTCACCTATGAAGGCCTTTTGTAGCAAGCTATTCCATAGAGATTCAACGCCATTGCCCGCGGTTGCTGCATTGTTGACCGTCTCGATGACAGACCATGCAACTTGTTCGAACTGCATTTGCATTTCGAACGGTGGCACAGGAATCTGCGTCCTGAGCATGGCGCTTTTGCTGATGTTGAGCATGGAGCCACTGCTACCGGACGACGAAGCACGGAATTTTTCACGCACACCATCGTTCCAGAACAGTTGCTTCAGGAAAAGGGTTGAGGCTTCGCCTGCATGTGGCGTGAGTCGCCAAAGTTTGTCCGAGAGGAACAAACGCGGATAATTTCCCTCCACGACGCAAGTAGCAGCGACCAGTTCACGTGTATTGGCGCGACTGAAAAGCAAGTCGCCACGCTTGGGAGCGATGAGCGTTCTATCGTCCGGTATTTCAAGCACGGCCTTGTTTTCTTCTGGGCGGAAACGGCCGCTTGTGACTGCACTGACCTTCAGCACCCCGTGCTCCTCGCCCACGCTTGGGCGCCCTTCGCTAGACGCGCTCCAACCTGCATCCACCGATGCAATCACTTGCGAAACCGACTTCATCGCCCACCCCATTGGATTGCTCGCCGGGTCGCCGAACATTTTCAGGAACAGCGCTGGAAGGATGCGGGTGGCTTTGGCGTCGGCGGCGCGACGCAGGCGGCGCAGAGCGTCGGCCTGGTCGAGCAATTCGACGATGCGCTGTTGTTCGCTTGGCGGCGGCAGCGGAACGTCTAAATCCATAAGATCAGAGTGACGGATATTCTGGATACTCGCACCCTTGGCATTGCGATCACGCCACGAACGAAAATCGCCTGATTGCAGCCAGAAATGCAAAAATTTTGCATCAATCGTATTGCTGGGACGAATCACCACATTGAACGCCCCCCATGACCCATCGAAGTCATTCTCCGCAATAGCTGTTTTCCCAACAACCGAGGCACTGCCGGACGAAGTACACATGACGATGTCATTGCGCTTCAGCAACTGCCGCTCAGACACCATGCGCTGTGGAATCCAAACTAAATCTTCGCTAGTAACGAGCGTTTCAGATATGTTTCCCGCGCGAAGCACTGGCAAATAACCTTCTTGTGCTTCGCGTACCGAATCACCTTGTGAAAAGGTAACGCCACGAACAACGTCGGCGATTCCACTTGAAAGCTTGACGAGAGGCCAAGTCATACGTCCAACTCCGCCAACAGCTTTTCCAGGCCAGAAACGACCTGTTTGTAATCGCTCAGCACCTCGGCGACCAACTCGCGCGGGTCTTCGTCGGACACCGCTTCGGTGCGACGCGGCTTCCACTGCCCTGCGCCCAGGTTGTAGCCGGCTTCGGCCAGACGCTCGTGGGGGGTGAACCAGCAGGTCGGCCCATCGGCCTCGTGCGAAAGCAGCGCGTTGGCCTCTACGCCCGGCGGCTGCGAAAACCCGCTGGCCTTGTACACCTTCCACTGCTCCAGCAAATCTGGGATGTCATTCTTTTCCGGCGTTTCCACACGGCCTCCGCCGGACACCTTATCCGGGTCATAGCCATCGTTGCGGACCTCGTAGAACCACACCTTGTCCAGCCGTTTCGCCGTTTCCGACGCCGGCTTGCGAAACACCAGCACCGCCGTCTTAACGCCCGCGTAGGGCTTGAACACGCCAGCGGGCAGACTGACCACCGCAAGTAGATCGAATTCGTTCACAAGCTTCTTGCGCAATTCCACATGCGAGCCAGTGGAACCGAATAGCAAACCCTCTGGCACGACGACCGCGCAGCGGCCACCAGGAGCCAAGTGTTGCATCATCAGGCTGAGGAACAGCAGTTCGCTCTTTTTGCTGTTGGTCGGCAAATCCGCGCGGATGGAATCCTTGGGCAACTGTCCGGCGAACGGCGGATTGGCCAGGATGACCTTGTACTTGCGGCGCAGGTCGTCCTCATTCAAGCCACCCATGTCGCTGAGCGAATTGGCGCGCTTCAGACGCGCATGGCGAATGCCGTGCAGCACCAGGTTCATCATCGCGATGCGTACCATCTGCCGTGACACGTCCGTGCCATAGACGCTAGCTTCCAGCACGTCCCAATCAGGGATCTTTTCGCCCGCACCCTTGCGATAGGTTTGCAGGCGCGGCATTTCGGCCTTCAATTCGGCCAACGACTTGCCTTTCCTTTCCAGCCACTCCTCACCGTAGATCGGGTATTCGCTGACGTGATCGGAATACTTGACCAGCAAATGATCCACAGCATCGATCAGAAAACCCGCGGTGCCACAGGCCGGATCGAACAAGGTGTCACCGATGTCCGGGTCAACCATCTCGACCATGAAAGAACGAATCTGTCGCGGCGTGCGAAACTGGCCGTTGAGCGAACTGCTGCCTAGGTGTACCAGCAGATACTCGAAAATGTCGCCCTTTACGTCCGGGCCAAGCTTGGCGAACTCGAAGCCGTCCAGTTCGTCCACAACCTGCTTCAGTACGCTGGGGTCGACGATTTCAAGCACAGCATCACGGAAGTAGTCGGCCACCTCCGGCTCGTCCTTGGCCAGCGACGCCATGTACGGAAACACCTCATCCCGAATGTAGTCGCGAAGTTCATTACCGCTTTTGAAGCGCCACTTCTGCCAGCGATAACGCTCCGATTGCGCCGGGAACAACAACTTTGCGTTGCCGCCGGTCGCGCCGAGGCGGGCGCGCTGCTCACGCTGTGTTTCCTCCTCGTCCAGCAGTTTGAGGAAGATCAGGTAGGAAATCTGTTCGATGTACGTCACCGGATTGGTGACGCCACCGGCCCAGAGGACGTTGGTGATCTTGTCGAGCTTGCGGCGCAGTTCGTTGTTCATTTTCTCTCTTGGATAATGCGGTGTGCGGCGCTCACGCGGCCAGCACGGTCTGATTGATTTCGTCCAGCACGGTACTCAGGCCCTTTTCACCGAACATCTCGATGCCGATGCCCGCAGCGTTGAGCAGGGACAACGGCGGGCTGAACAGGTCGTCTATGCTGACCTTGCCCTTCACCAAGCCACGGTTCTTGAGCAGCGAGAGGTATTGGGCCTGTTCCGGGTTGAAGTTCTTGCTTACCAGCCAAGCTCGGAAGTTCTCCTCTACGATTTCCGGGCGGCTCTTGGTCTTGATCAGACCCAGAGCCTCGCGAATGAAATCCACGAGGTTGCCACCGGGCTTGCGGTAGGCACGCCGCAGGTTGTCTTCGTTGAAGTATTTCTGCGGCTGGTTGAGGCGATGCGCCAGGTCGGATTCTTCCTGCTCGCTGAGCGCCGTGCCTGCCTTGATCTTGGCGATCACCGGGTCGTTGTCCGCGCCCTGCTGCACGGCCTTTTCCCACTCGGTGACGTATTCGCGCTTATCCACGCGCTCGCCGTCCGGCCCGACCTCGATGTAGCTGACCGCGTGCAGCCATTCGTCGTCGAGGCCGAGTTCAATCAACGGGCCATTGCCGGGGCCCGGAGGACGCGGACGACTTCCGCCACCGCCCCCACCGGTACCGGTGAACGCGTCGGTATCCGAGTCGTTGAAGTACTCATGATTGCCAAAGAAGTCGTAGATCACGAATTTCTGCTTGTCGATGTGCGGTGCGGTGCGAGTACCGCGCCCACGCATCTGCTGGTACAGGATGGGGCTGCGAACGCGGCGGCACATGACCAGGTGCAGAACCTCCCGGCAATCGAAGCCGGTATCCAGCATACCCACGCTCACCGCCACCATCGGCAGCTTGTCCTGCTTGAATCGGCGAATGGCATCATCGGCATCGGCGATGTCCGAGGTAATGACCTCGGCGTACTTACCCTTGAATTCCGGGTGTAGATCGTTGAGGTACTGCGCCAACCGTGCTGCATGATGCTTGGTGATGGCGAAAACCACGGCCTTTCCGGGTCCGTCTTTTTGACCGGGCGCAAGCTCCTTGTAGTTCTCCCAGGCTAGTTTGTCGAACTCAGCCATCATCAGCTTGTTGCTGGCCTCGTTCGTCCACTTGCGCTCGAATTCGCTGGGGTCGTATTCCACACCCTCGGATTCCGCGCCTTCACTCATCACGGTGGTGATGCCGGTGGCGAACTTGTACGGCACCAGATAGCCGTGCTTGAACGCCTCCTGGATTGAGTACGAGTAGTCCGGTGTGTTGTCCTTGCACTGGTAGAAGCTGAAGGTGTTCCGCTCGATGTACATGGCCGGCGTCGCGGTCAGGCCGACGTGCAGGGCGTCGAAGTGCGACAGCGCGGTTTGCCACGAGCCGTAAATGGAACGATGGCATTCGTCCATCACGACCACGTCGAAATAGCCGCTGGAAAATTCCTCATGGCGGCCAATCATGGTTTGCAGCAGGCAAACCGTGATCTGCTTTTCCTGCCGTGCAACGCCCGGCTTGAGCCAGTAGCTGGAGTAGTTGGGCAGCAAATCCTGAATAGCCTCTATGGCCTGCTTGGCCAACTGGTCACGGTCAACCAGGAATAGGATGCGTTCAGCGTGACCGGCCTGGATCAAACGCTTGAGGTGCAGAACGATCAGGTCCGTCTTGCCGCAACCGGTGGGTAGTTCGATCAGGAAACGGCGCTTGCCCAGTTCGACCGCGTGATCGAGGGCCTTCATCGCCTCCTGCTGGTAGGGGCGCAGGCTGCGGGTCTCACCGGTGCGGACATAGGTGTCCGGGATCGGCACTTCGGCCAGCGGCCTGCGCTCAGCGCGCAGGTGGACGAGGCGCTCCAAGTCGCGGCGCGAGTAGAACGAGGCAATCGGGCGGGCGTCGTCGTTCTGGTAGTCCCAGAAATAGGTCAGCTCGCCGTTGGTGAGGAAGATGAAGGGTGCGCCGATCTTCTTGGCGTAGGGCAGCGCCTGCTGCTTGGCGGTGTAGGGGTTGATGGCCTGCTTCTTGGCCTCGATCACCGCCAGGGGGCGCCCGCGCTGGTCGAGCAGGACATAGTCCGCGAAGCCCAGCGAACCAGCGTCGGCCGTACGCACCGCGCCCCCAGCCGTAGCAGTCTCAGCGACAAGGAAGGTCTCGGTCAGCGGAACCTCAGTGCGTACCTGCGACTTGTCGGCCGGGCTCCAGCCGGCGACCCGGAGCAGGTCGTCGATCAGGATGCGGGCGTCGGCTTCGGAGGAAGGGGCTGTCACGGGAACCTTGGGTGGCTGGATTGGCGACGGTCTCTGGGTCGGCGCCGTAGCGCCTAAGCTCCGGTACTTTAACGGGCTGACCCCGCCAAGTCGCCCATGTTGTCGCCAGTCGCTTCCAGTCGGGAGGATTCGAGGCGGAGGGCGGCATTGGTGCTGGGCAAGAGTGCCGTCACAATAGGCCAATGCGCCCGTCTACCGAACTGCTGGCCGAGGTCTCTCGAATCCTCCCCCGGATCGCCGAGGAGAGCAACGACCGGGAGGCGATTCCAGAGACCGAACTTGTCCAGCGCTTGATTGCCTCCGCGGGCTCGGGACAGGAGGAGACTGAGGCGTTGCTGGGCGTCGTCCGTCGCTTGCTCCATGCCTTGTCGGTGCTCGACGAGCGGCTTCTGGCAGCCGGTGTATGGGCCTTCGTTTCCTTCCCAGCCTCCCTATTGGCTCGGAGTGTGCTGGGTGGCTTGGGTGATGCGGAGTTCCGGCTACTGGAGTTGGGCTTCTGGGACGCCAGCGACTACCGAGTCGATCGGCAGCGGGCACTCATCAAGAGTTCTGAGGAACTCCGCGCGGCATCGCCGGCGGGGCTGGTGCCTATCCGTCGGGTTTGGGCGTCTTGGGCCTGGATTGCGCTAGATGGAAAGTTCCTGATGGTGCGTCGCGAGGATCCAGCGCACCATCGGGACGGCAGCCGCGGCCAGTTTGTATTCCCGGGGGGGCGGGTATCCGCAGAGGACCTGCCGCAACCAGCCTATTTGGAATCTTCAGCTCGTCTGGACTTCTTCGACCCCGGCCAGACGAAAATCAACTCCAAAGATGCCCACCATGCCTTCATCCAAGCTTTGCGCCGGGAGCTGCGAGAAGAGCTGGAGATCCCCGGGAATGCTTTCGAAGCGGAGATTCCTGCTGGCGACCTCATCCGCTACACCGCACTGGAAGGCGCAAAAAGCACCTTTTCGGCAACCGAATACCTGATTCAGCCCTTCAGAGTTGAATTGAAAGACACCGGCAAGGCTGCCCTGCTGCGCTGCTTGGCCGGGCATCCAGAGCGTTTCGCTTGGTTCACGGCCGAAGAGTTGGCCGCCAGCGTCAATGCGGCAGGAGCCAAGGCCTTCGTCGATGCCATTCGGCAGGGTGGTCCGCCACTCAACCCGGATGTCTACGCAATTCCCTTCGGCAATGCAGCTCCCCTGAAAGACCCTATCGACATTCCTGGCAAGGCTTCGGAGCCTTTCGCCATAGGAATCACCGGCCGGGAACGACATGTTCATGTCGATTTGGACGCTTGTGAAATCAGCCTGCTGAACTGGCTTGCAGCCGTGCGCCGCGGGGATGATGTCAAAGAACTGGCAACTGGCGTATCAATAGCCAGCGGCACCGGCTGGGTTCTCGTCAACGACGACAACGCTCTCACGAAGCTAAGGATGCTGGCTACAAGATTGGACGCGAAAGGCCTGCCCTTATTGGATTTCCATGACCGCGCCATTCGCCTGAATGCTGCGACCCCGTACTTCTCGCCCTTATTGCTCTCGATGGAAATTCAGGATGAACGACGTGGAAAGTCATACCGCCTGACCATATCGCGCCAACCTCTGGAGTCGCTCCTTGGTGTCGCTAGTGCCAAAGCAGCCTCGATATCCCTGTCCGAGATCTTGGGCAATGCCATTTACTCACTGGATCAAGGCGATATTCAGCCCGCCCTAAGCAACATGGAAACCGTCAAGCGAATGCAACGGGAGATTCGCGGCTTTCTGGACTCGGTCGGGACACGATTGCTGATTCGGCAGGTCGACGGAGTTCCGGAGCTTGCTGCTAAATCAACGCCCAGCAAAATTTGAGTAACATCGCGATTGGCAGTCCAACCTCGAACTCGAGGTGATTGGGTGCAATGAAATATTGACCTGCCCCCACTGAGCCATACCAGTCGAATCTGAGTAAAGTCCGTCAACCCGAGAGGACGGACATGCGCAAGAGTCGATTCACCACCTAGCAGATCATTGGGTTCCTGAAGCAGGTCGAGGCCGGCATGGCGGTCGCCGAGCTGGCCCGCCAGCACGGCTTCAGCCCGGCCAGCTTCTACCAG
>NZ_VICD02000216.1 GCF_006546735.2 Marilutibacter maris
AGGTGCCGGTGCGGACATTGGTGACGGCCGCCAGCCGGCGTCGCGACGACGCCAGCAACCAGCTGCCGCCCTGCAACAGGTCGCGGCCACCGTAGAGCTCGTGCCGCTCCGGGTCCGGGCCGGCGGCGGCGGTCGGGCGCTGGTGGAATTCGTCGCGGTTGGCGATCAACGCCAGCCGGTATCTCGGGTGGGCCTGCCAGGCCACGGCGATCAGGCACATGCGGCGATGTTAGGGGATAAACCGTCAGTCCGCCGACCCCGGAGGCAGCAGCGCTTCCAGGCTTGCCGTGCGGGTCGCCCGTGGCTGCGCCGCGATCGCGCGCACCGAGGCCTCGAAGCGCTGCCAGTCGCCGCCGGACTGCTGGAACAGGGCCGAGAAGGCGGGCACCCAGCGGTCGTACAGCCCCAGCGGCACCAGCTTGGCATTGTTGATCGGCTCGGCGACCCAGCGGTCGAAGCGGGCGTCGTCCGGCCAGCGCTCGCGGCGCGCCTGCGCATGCCAGGCGCGGAATCCGGCGATGGCGGTGTCGCGTTCGGCGCGCATCGCCTCGTGGGTGAGCGGACGCCGGTAGATCGCCGCCAGCGTGTCGCGCAGGGCCAGGGCGTGGCTCACGAAGGCCCGCTCGTGCGCTTCCAGGGCCGGGTCGGGCGGCGACTTCCCGCGCGCCGCGCGCCATTCGCGCAGACCCTGCCGCTGCACGAAGCTGGCCAGGGATTCGTTGAAGGCGGTGTCGTCGCGCAGGTACAGCCACTGGTGCGCCAGTTCGTGGAACATCACCCCGACCGGGTCGTCCTGGCCGGGCGCGAGCATGCTGCTCAGCACCGGATCGTCGAACCAGTCCAGGGTCGAGTACGCGGCGACGCCGCCGACATGGGTTTGGTAGCCACGGCCGCGCAGGCGCGCCGCCTCGCGGCGGGCGCGGTCGGCGTCGAAGTAGCCGCGATAGGCGACGCAGCCGGCGATCGGGAAGCAATGGGTCAGCGGTTCGACCGAGAATTCCGGCGCCGCGAACACGTTCCAGGTCACATAGGGGCCGGGCAGGGCGACGTAGCCGGTATAGCTGCCGTTGCGCGGCAGCCCGAGCCGTTCGGAGGCGAACGCGCGCGCATCGCGGAGCTCGCCCAGGCGCTCGCGCAGGGCCGGGTCGGTGGCCGGGTCGGCGATCACCTCGGTGATCGGTTCGCGCTGGGCCATCAACGCCAGTTGCCCGTGGCCGACGTGGGCGTAGTAGCCGAGGGTGCGGCAGCCGCCGAGCAGCAGCATCGCCAGTGCGGCCAGCACCGCCAGCGCGAGCCGACGCGCGGCGCGACGCATGCGGCCGTGGCGCGCCCTGGCTGGGGCCGTCGCCATCGGCGATGGACCGACGAGCGGTCCCCGTTCATTCACGACTTCGTAACGACGCGCTTCAGTCACCGGCATAGCATCGATTCACCGGACAGGACGGCGATTCAGGCGAAGCCTGACATACGCACAAGCCTGCGCAACCTGCCCGGCCAAGAAGGCCCGGCCGACCAAGCGACGGAGACTTGGGAGACCGGGTCTTCTCATTGTCCGCTCCTCTCGCGCACGGCGACCCTCGCCAGCGCTCGCGACGGGGGCCAGGCCACCGCCGACCCCGGCCGCATGGCCGCCGCCGTCGTGCCGGGCGCCCGCGGGGCGTGTCCGCCGGCACGGAGTGGCGACCACGTTTCCGAGCCCGCTGCACTGGGCTATACTGCGCGGCCGCGCCGGAGTGGCGGAATTGGTAGACGCAGCGGATTCAAAATCCGCCGGCCTAAAAACCTTGTGGGTTCGAGTCCCACCTCCGGTACCAGCGTTGCGCAAGACTCTGAGGGGGCTTGCAGCCTCCGCCACGCGGGCCTCGACGTTCAAGCCGCACCGGCTGCTGTCCCAGGCCGGGTTTGCCCGCTGATCGCTCGACTACTTCATCCCGGAAACGGCTGCCTCGAGCGCACCGACAGCATCGGCGGCCGGCGGCTGCGTCTGCACGTCCCGGAGCGAGGAGGGCATCGACGCCATTCGGAAGGTGGTGCGGGACTCGAAGGGGCGGGGCAACTTCCGCAGCCTGTTTCTGTACAGCCCCAATGGAAAGAAAGACGGCGTGCAGGTGATCCCGATCAGCGAGGTCGTGGCGAAAGACGAGTTCCTTGGGATCAAGGACGCGACCCGCGACGACATCCTCGCCGCGCGATCGAGCCGGCAGCTAAAGTGTTCGTCAAGAACGAGCTGGAGCCGCTGCAGAACCGATGTCGGGAACTGAGCGACTGGATCGGCGAAGAGGTGGTTCGGTTCGAGCCCTACGCCATAGACGCGAACAGGCAGGACTGACACAGCTCAGCTACGTCGATGTAGCTCATGAAGCTCTGATACCCATGTTTCATGACTGGTGCCTAACGCCCAGCATCAGCGGTGGCCCGCAGCACCGTCCGTTGTATGCCGTTGTTGGGTATCAACATCCCACGGCGCTAGGACGTGATCGAGCGACTGAGCATCGACCGTGCCCCCGGACTCTATCTATACCATTCTGCCTTGATTGCCGCGATGTCCATGTCCTTCCACTCATCCTTCCAAAGCTCCCAGTACGGAATATCATTCGACGAAGGTGCGGGATCGCATTGAACGATCTGAATAATTGAAGGCAGAACGACCGACTCGCCGACAAGCAGGGCCTCGCCCTGGCGGAAGGAGGTCATCTTGTCGATGAGCGACCCGAGGGAATCCGGTAGCAGTTTCCTGACGTAGGCCTGGTCGACCGGATTCGTTAGGCGCATCGCGATAAAATTGTTGCACTGCGAGAAGATCGTCTCCGATATTTCGGACGGGCGTTGGCTTGCGAGGAGCAAGGTCACGCCGTACTTACGGCCTTCCTTCGCAATGCGCTCGATGGACGTCTTCGAAGAGCGGTACTTCGAGAGCTCGCTGTTCGGGACGTACTTATGTGCCTCTTCGTAGACGAGGAGGATAGGCGCGTCGTTGTTGATTTTCTCGTTTGGATCATTCGCGCATCGCAAACGCTTGTAGATGTACCCGTACTCGAAAATCAGGCGGGAAATCAGCGAGACCGTGATGCTGAGGACTTCGAACGGTACGCCGCTCAGGTCGATGACCGTGATATTGGACTTGTTCTCTGTCGAGTAGCCGAGGAGCGTCTGAAGAGTGTCCTCGAAAGTCACCTCCCTGGACTTTGTGCCAAGAAAGAAATCAAGCCGACGGTCGTTGACCTTGCTCTCTAGCCGATTGACAAAGTTGGTAAGCTTGCCGAACAAGCTACCTTGTGTCATTTTCGGCTGGCCCTTCTTTGCACCGCTTGCGTACGTCTCACCGGTATCAATCATCTCCTCATTTCTGCTTTTTGCAGTTTTAAGGACAGCTTGAATATCGAAAGCTAGCGGAGAGTCCAAGTGAATTTTGTGTTTATCGATTTCCAACCCTTGAAACTTGGCCTTGCGATCTTGGATTATGGCCTCCTTAAATACGTTGCGCTGATTGTGGTCGTTGGCCTCCGTATCCAAGAAGAACTCTTCGAGTTCCTCGCCGTTAAGCATCCAGTAGGGCAGTGTCAGATTTGAGACATCAATAAAGTTTGCGTTTGGAAAAGCTGATCGATACTCCGAGTGAATATCGAAGACAATCACGTGCGAGTTGTTGAGTGTGAAGTCGCCTGCTTTCTCTGCGGCCGCTCTCTGAATAATTGTTGCTAGCGTGTGGGACTTTCCAGAACCAGTGGCCCCCACTATGGCGATGTGCTTGTTGAAGAATTTGTTGCCATTAACCGGAACTTGGACGGCGGAATTTGACGAAAGTCTGGAGAAACAGAAGCTCTCTTCGACATTCACCGAGTCTGAGTAGATGCGCTTGATGTCTTCAATCGTTGCCGGTTTGACATCTTTCGGCGGTATCGCCAGCGAGTCACCGCCGCGCTCAAATTTCCCATCCCGCAGAACACCAAGCGGAAAGGCCTCAATGATATGATTTCGTGTGCCATTGTCCCGGACCACAATCTCGAAGTTCTCAATGATGGCGACGAGAATGGCGTTCTCGTTGTCGGCGATCCGGACATACGAGCCAACGCGAAGGGATTCCTCTGCGAGCTTGAAGTCTTCCAGCCTGTCGACGACGATGCGCACCTTGTCTGGGAAAACTGCGACGACTTGGGCGTTGAGGTCGTTTGCTGTATTTTCGTCTGCCATTTGTGACTCCGAACTTGGTTAAATAATTTCCCTGATGTCTGTGAGCTTTTTGATCTGAATCTTGGTGTGTTTGACGGCCGTGTTTGCGGGGTCGAAGTAGCTTGACCCCAAGTGGAACTGGTAGACTTCTCGGGTTCTCGTGACAGCGCCCACAGTCGCCGCAAGATCGGCGATTGAATTCAGCACTTTCAGCTTTATTCCATTTTGGTATGTCGCGGGTTTAGCAATCGATTTTACGTTGAAGTCGGCGCCATGGAAGTCGTAGCCGTCGATGAAGCCGAATTCCTCGGTGGCCAGCTCCTTCTTCAAGCCTACCAATTCGTCGGCGGGGAGCCCATGAACATAGACGTAGGGGCAGAACGACGAGTTTCCGTCGCGCTTGGTCGTCTTTGACCACTTTCTAGACAGCATGTGCAGCACGTCTTTGAGATCACTCCGGACGAGTGTTCCGGAGTCAACTTCGACGAGGAAAAAACGCTCGAACGGGGATAAGTTGAGGTCGGTAAAGTACTCCTTTCGCAGTGCCGCAAAGTGGGCCTTCTCACCCTTCTTCCGCACGAACCATTCGTTGAACAGCACGCTTGATGTGTCTGATCTCTCTAAAAACGCCCTTTTGGTGATGGTGCGGTTGGCCGGCAACGGCTGGATCGACAATTCTCGCATCAGCGCAAGAGCGTTGTTGTAGTAGAAGTACTCTGCGGTGAACGGCGTGCAGCTGTGCGCGGTCTGCAACTCTCGGATGACCTGCGCGAATTGGTCCTCAAAGCCCGCCGCGTTGATATCAACGTCAAGAACCGAGAGGAAATCGGCAAGGTCGGCATCGCTAAGGCCAAGTTCGTCGTGATGGCGGCGCTCGACCTTCCTTTCGCTATACGTCAGAAAGTGCTGTTTCAGAAATGCAACGTCTATCGGCAATGTCAGCTTGTGCTGGCCTGCGCTGTAATGGCCGTAGAGCGAGTATCTGACGGCCGGCTTTCCTTCATCTCTGATCGTTTTGAAGTGACTCAGCATGTGCCTGATGGCCGGCTTGATAACCGAGTGGTTGTACTCCGTGCCCGAGTAGTACTTACACTGGACAGCCATAACCTCAGTTGCATTGCGAATGTCGATGTCTTCGATGCACTCGACGGCAATCGAGCTGCTGGGGTCGGGCAACCGGAGAACTCTCAGTATCGAGTAGTCGAACTGGTAGAAGTACCCACGTATCGTGTCAACGGCATTGCGGCCCGTCATGCGCTCGTCTCCAACAGGTCGCAAAGAAGTCGCAGAGACTCGACGAAACCCTCCTGTAACCTACTCATACCCGAGACCCTGCTGAGTCGGCGTCGGCTTGAATGAGTTGTTGGGCCTCATCAGGGAGGCCGCTGACGAATATTCGCATTGTGGCGCCAAGTTGTAACCCGTCAAACCAGCCAATGAATCCGCTAATCTCATGGCCTTGCATGGATTGGTCTATGGTCATTCGGCGCCATGTCGCAGGTAGGCCTGCGCGATTCTGAAAATGCCAACGACCGTTGTGTGAAATTGCATTACGCAAGTGCCTAGCGAAGTGATACCACTCCTGGCATTTTAGCTTGGTAGGGGCTGCAGCCTTACATGCTTCGTAGCTATCAGACAGCATGGCGTAGAAAGTGCTTTGTACTACTGCCAAAGCTGCGCCCTCCGGAAGTGAGGAGTTGAACCCGATGCGGTAAGACGTGCCGGCGCCGTGTGATATCTGAGCGTCTCGGGGCCGAACCAGCAGATCGTTGTTTGTTACGGATATTTCGTAGCCAGCAACCTGAGATGCTGCGGGTTCTTTGGTCAACAAGGCATATGCGCCGAGGCTGAACCAGAAAGAATCCCGAGAGCTTTTGAGTCTTGAAAGTGACGTGTGCTTTGAACTCACGGTATGAGGCATGACACCAAACAGGCCTAAGAAAACGGGGTGATATTTGGATCGTGCAGGTCTGTGTAAGGCCGGTCAAGTTTGGCGCCGACGCCACAAGGTCAGAAGCGTCGTAGATGTGGAGCGCGCGCAGTCGTCCCCCCACCTCGCCTGCCCACCATTTGTGTCCCTTTCGACTCGGATGCCAGGCGCCCAACCAGGGACGCCACGCTGGGCGCGGGCGGGGTATCTGAAGGATGGCCGCGGCGACGTATATAGACGCGCGCAGGGCGGCTATGAGGCCCTGTCGGGCGGCTGGCTGCGGCTCGCGCCAATAGTCTCAATCGTGGGATGGTTTCTCACACGGGAATGCGATTGTTCTGGTGGTAAGCCCCTCCGGCCTCCCCAGCTGGATTGACCATCTCAAGAGCGCAGCCAAGCTCGCCAGCCTTCCCGGGCCTGGCATATCCGTGCCAAAGGCGGGAATGCCTCACGTGCCCATGCCAGTCGAGGGAGGCTCGCGGACCTTGCCGCGCCCCCGGCCTGTGCGGCATAGCGCCATCTGCCACAATGCCGCCTCGACTGGGGCGGGACGTCGCGTGGATCGGGCCGGGGGAGCCTGGGATCGACGGCGGCGCCACCTGTTGGTCCATTGCGGCCGGCAGCGAGCGGCGGCCCGGTTTCGAATCCGGAGCAGATCACCAATCAGGAGTGGAGATGCATGAGCGTTCCCAGTCTCTATGAGTGGGCCGGTGGCATGACGGCGTTGACCGCGCTTACGACCCGCTTCTATCAGCGCGTCCCGTCCGAACCGTTGCTGGCGCCGATATTCGAGCACATGGGGAGCGACCATCCCGAACACGTGGCCGTATTCATCGCCGAGGTGCTCGGCGGTCCCAGGGAATACTCGAGCCGCCACGGTGGACATGCCGAGATGGTGCGCCATCATCTCAACCGGCATCTCAGCAACGAGCAGCGCAAAGCCTGGGTCGCGCTGTTCCTTGACACCGCCGACGAGCTCGGGCTTCCTGACGACCCGGAATTCCGATCCGCGCTGGTCGGCTATCTGGAATGGGGCAGCCGGTTGGCGGTGATCAACTCGCAGCCGGATGCCGAGGTGGACGAGGGGACGCCGATGCCGGCCTGGGGCTGGGGCGAGGTCAAGGGGCCGTACGATCCCGGCGCGAACTGATCGCGGTAGGCCTCATGCCCGATGTCCTTTGTCGGGTGTGAGGCATCCATGCATTCCGCCCGACCCAGGGGCATGATCCGGGTGTCGCGAGCGGGTTCTTTGGATGGTGTTTGTAGTAACAGGGAGGTAGGTATCGATGTTCGTGCTGTCTGCAATCGTGGTGTCCGTGGTGGCACTGCTGCACGTGTACTTCATGATTCTGGAGATGTTTCTCTGGGATAAGCCCATAGGGCTGAAGGTGTTTGGCCAGAGCAGGGAAAAGGCCGAAGCCACCAAGGTGCTGGCCGCGAATCAGGGCCTGTACAACGGCTTCATCGCCGCGGGCCTGCTGTGGGGCCTGTTGCAGGGGGCCGAGGGCACGGCGTTCAAAGTGTTCTTCCTGTCGTGCGTGGTGGTCGCAGGTATCTTTGGCGGGCTGACCGCCAGCCGGAAGATCCTGATGGTGCAGGCGCTTCCGGGGCTCATCGGCCTGCTGCTGGTGATATTCGCCGGTTGATCCCGGTGCAGGCGCACAAGCCGTCGCGCCGTCGCAACCGGGGGCGCGCGGGACATCGGGGCTCGCCGTGATGTCGCATCGACAGTTCTCCGAGCATGGTTTCGCCGTGATCGAGGACGTGCTCGATGGCGCCGAATGCGATCGTCTGTCGACACGTCTGCAGTCTCTCGGCAGGCCGGGTACACGTGATCTGCTGCAGCACGACTGGTGCGGCGCGCTGGCGTCGCGGATTCGATCCAGCCCCGCGCTGGCCGGGCTGGTTCCGGCCACGCATGTCGCCGTCCAGTGCAGTTGCTTCGAGAAGTCCACCGCCACCAACTGGCTGGTCGCGACCCATCAGGATCTGGCCGTGCCGGTGGGCGCGCGGATCGAGCACCCGGACCTCTCGGGCTGGTCGCGGAAGCAGGGCGCGCTCTACGTCCAGCCGCCGTTGGAGGTGCTGCGGGACCTGGTCGCAATCCGGCTTCACGTCGATGCCTGCGCCGAGGCCGACGGACCGCTTCGCGTGGTGCCGGGGTCGCACGCCCATGGACGGATCGCGGCCGGGGAGATCGCAGCTCTGCGTGCGGCGCGGCCGGAGGTCGTATGCGCGGCACCTAGGGGTTCGGTCCTGGCGATGCGTCCGTTGTTGCTGCACGCCTCGTCCAGGGCCTCGGGCACCAGCATGCGGAGAGTGCTGCATTTCCTGTTTGGTCCGCCTTCGCTTCCCCATGGACTGCAGTGGCGGCAGGCGGTGTGAGGGCGGAGCTGTCGGTGCGGTGGGCGCGGCTTGTTCGACAAGCCAGGACGTATCCTGGCCGTGACCGATGCCGCTGCGATCAGAGCCTCGCCGTGGCAGATCTTCTCTTCCGCCGATTGCGGTAAAGCCCGACAATCGGCGGCAAGCCGTCATTGAAACGAATCTGAAGGGAGAAGGGATGCGCTGTTCGTCGTGTCGAGAGGGGGAGCTGAAGGCAAGCCGGTTCGAACATGGTCTGCCGTGCTATCAGTGTTCGAACTGCGGCGGCACGCTGTTGTCGCTGTCTCCGTATGTGGACTGGATGGCGGCCCAGGACCGGACCGCGTCGGAGTCGCAGCCGGAGCCCTTCGAGCATGACGGCTCGGATACCCGGCATGCGATGTGCTGCCCCAAGTGCGGCCGGTTGATGGTCAAGTACAAGGTCCAGGCCGACGGCCGGCACGGGTTGGATTACTGCTTCGGTTGCGAGGAGGTCTGGCTCGACCGTGGCGAGTGGACATACTTGAAGTCCGAGGGCCTGCACCTGCGCGTCACCGAGGTCACCACGGAAGCCTGGCAACGCAGGCTGCGTGAGCAGGCCTCGGCCCGGCAGCGCGAGGAGCGGTTCCGCAGCGCGATAGGTGCGGACACCTTCGAGGAAGTGCAGCGGCTGCATGCCTGGCTGCAGCAGCAGCCGGCGCGCGGCGAGATCCTGCGCTATCTGGCCCAGGAAAATACCGATTGACGAAGTCGCCCGGCCGGCGCCGGGCATGCGATCAGAACCCGCCGTAGCGGGCCATTGCCGCGGCCAGGACGAAGATCAATGCGATCGCGACCAGCTCCAGGCGCACGATCAGGCGTGCGCGGGCGACATCGGCCACTGCCGGCACGAAGGCGGGGTCGCTACGCAGGGCGCGGCGCCAGCGCATGAAGTTCAGCGTCGGCAGCGCCGAGAGCAGGCCGGTCAGCACGTAGAGGCCGATCTTGGCGTGGAACCAGGGGTTGTGCAGATAGAAGTCGTAGCCCTTGATCCCGTAGATCAGGCGCAGCACGCCGACACCCAGCAGCAGCACCGCGCAGGCGCCGTAGCCGCCGTCCAGGCGCGCGAGCCGGCCGGCGGTGCGGCTGTCGATGGCGCCATCGTCGGCATGGCCGCGCAGCAGCACGGATTCGGTGACCAGCATGGCGATCAGCCCGAACACCAGCAGGTGGTGGATGGCGGCGAGCAGCAGGTCGACGAGCATGGTGGCGTCCGAGGCGAAGGCCGGCTCACGCTAGCGGCGCGATGCGACCGGCGCAAGTCCGATTGCGCTGGAACCGACGGGGCCATCGCTGCGGCCCGGTAGCGGGCATGGGTTTGTGAAGCCCGCCGTCACGCGGTCTTCTCCTGCCGTGAAGCCCGATCGTGCTTGAGTGAACATGGGGCGGGGGCCGTGCCGGTCGTCCGTCGGCCGCTCGATCTCGGTCGGGTTTGTCGGCCGTACAGGGCATCGCCGCCTGCCGTGTCGTCCCCGACCGGGAGGCCGATATGAAACAGCACCATGTATTCAGCACGCGGGACATGCGCCACGCCAACGAGGTCGTCGCGCTGACCCGCGAAAGCGGAGTGCCGGACCGCGACATCTCGCTGGTCGCACGCGCGGACATCGAGCTGGGCGAGGTGCCCAACGAGCGCAAGGAGGCCGACACCGACTTCATGCCCGCCGCGCTGCGCGGGGCCGGTTACGGTGCCCTGGCCGGGATCGTGATCGGTCTGATCGGGCTGATGCTCGTGCCGCTGGGTGGGCTCGGGATCGCGTTGATGGCGGCGGTAGGCGCGGTGGTCGGCGCCTGGGCCTCGGCGCTGATGGGCTCGGCCCTGCCGGATCCGATCCGGCGCAAGTTCCAGGACCAGATCGAGGCCGGCCGGGTGCTGGTGGTGGTCGATGCCGATGAAGACACCCAGAAGATGCTCGAGCAGCGCCTGGGCGAACGCGGGGCGATCCACCTGGACCATCATTCGGCGGCGGCGATGCGCTGAGCCGCCAGTGCCGCGCGAAGCCGCGCCGGCGCGGCGCCGGATGGCGGAGCGCCCTCAATGGGTCTCGTCGGTCTCCAGCGGCTTGTCGAGACGGGCGAACCACTCGCCATCCTGCGGTACGAACATCGAGCAGGACTCCATCGGTGCCTTGTAGATGTGCAAGGACACCGCGACCGCGTCGGCGCTGGTGTTGCGGATGGTGTGGTACTCGTGCGGCGGGATCAGGCTGCCGGCGCTGCCGGGACCGGCCTGCATGCCGCCGGCGGCGCGGAAACGAAACCGCTCGCCGTCCTGCTCCAGCAACTCGTACTGGGTGATCTCCAGCTCGCCGTCCCATACCCCTTCCACGCACCACAGGCCGCAGTGGTCATGCACCGGCGTGCCCTGGCCGGGGCCCCAGGTCATCGCGACCACGCTGTAACCGTGGACCGGGCTGCGGTAGATCTCGCGGCGGGCATAGTGGTCGTCGATCGGCTCGTAGACGCAGCCCGGCAAGGCGACGTCGCGGTCGCGGATCATCCGGCACAGCGTGCCGCGCAGCGCGGACGTGATCGCGTGGTCGTCGCCGGTGGCGACCGCCGCGTCCAGGGCCTGGAGCAGCTTGTCGTGGCCGGGAAAGGGCAGGTCGGGCAGGTCGGGCAGGGTCTGGGCGCTCATGGCCACCATTGTAGGACGGGGCGACGAAGGCCGCACACCGCAATGCGGCAATCCCCGGGCTGCGCCCGGGCAGGAGTGGCGAAAACCGGGATCGGGCCTTGCCATGAAAGCTTCATCGCGGCTCACGCCGCTCCTACGGGATGAAGGCGCGTGGCCGCGTGGTCCAGCCCCCTGAGTCAGGGGGCGATTCGCATCGCAGATGCGAATGGGGGTGTGGAAGCGCAACGGCGGGGCCCAAGGTTTGCGCAGCAAACTTTG
>NZ_VICD02000217.1 GCF_006546735.2 Marilutibacter maris
TGCGCGAGTGGAGCCAGCCGCAGGGCCGTTTCGAGGACGGCCGCTGTCTGCACGAGTGGTTCCAGGCGCAGGTGGACCGTGCGCCGGAGGCGATCGCGCTGAGCTACGAGGGCGAGTCGCTGAGCTATGCGGCGCTGGATGCGCGCTCGAACCGCCTGGCGCATGCGCTGCGTGCGCAGGGGGTGGGTCCGGACTGTCGCGTGGGCCTGTGCGTGGAGCGTTCGCTGGAGATGGTGGTGGGGATCCTGGGGATCCTGAAGGCGGGAGGCGGCTATGTGCCGTTGGACCCGGGGTATCCGCCGGAGCGTCTGGCCTACCTGGTGGAGGACAGCGCGCCGGTGGTGGTGGTGACGCAGTCGGGGCTGGCGTCGCGGTTGCCGGCGGGGACGCGTTGCTGGGACCTGTCGCAGGACCTGTCGACGTACCCGTCGACGCGTTTGCCGGTGTCGGAGGTGGGGGTGACGCCGGCGCATCTGGCGTATGTGATCTACACGTCGGGTTCGACGGGTCGGCCGAAGGGGGTGGAGGTGATGCACAGGAATGTGCAGCGCCTGCTGTCGTCGACGGAGGCGTCGTTCGGGTTTGGTCCGCAGGACGTGTGGACGCTGTTCCACTCGTATGCGTTCGACTTCACGGTGTGGGAGATGTGGGGTGCGCTGGGCTACGGAGGACGTCTGGTGGTGGTGCCGCACTGGGTGGCGCGGTCGCCGGAGGAGTTCCACGGTCTTTTGCAGCGCGAGGGGGTGACGGTTCTGAACCAGACGCCGACGGCGTTCATGCAGCTGTCGCAGGTGGATGCGCAGCGGGGCGGTGCGTTGTCGTTGCGTGTGGTGGTGTTCGGCGGCGAGGCGTTGAACCTGTCGGAGTTGCGGGACTGGATCGGTCGCCGTGGCGACGAGTCGCCGCAGCTGGTGAACATGTACGGGATCACGGAGACGACGGTGCATGTGACGTACCGTCGGATCCGGCGTTCGGAGGTGGAGGGCAACAGCGGCAGTGTGATCGGTCGTGCGTTGCCGGACCTGAGCGTGTATGTGCTGGACGCGAACGGGGCTTGGGTGCCGCCGGGCACGGCGGGCGAGATGTATGTGGGCGG
>NZ_VICD02000218.1 GCF_006546735.2 Marilutibacter maris
CGCCGATGTCGTGGCCGCGCGCCAGCAACAGGGTCTGCAGCTCGCGGCGCTCGGCCCGCGACAGGCCCGGATCCTCGGTCGGCCAGGACGCAACCAGCCCGCCCTGCCCGCGCAGCCGGTCGGACAGGTGCGCGATCGCCAGCGCATAGCTCTCGGCGGCGTTGTAGGAGTAGATCGCATCGAAGTTCTTGAACACCAGGAACGCCGGCCCCGAACGGCCCGCCGGCAACAACAATGCCGCGGCGGTGCCGGCGGCCGGCGCGAACGCCTGCCCGTCGATCCTCGACACCCCACGACCGGTCCAGTACGACAGCGGCCGACGGCTGGTGCGACCCGATACCGCGGTGTCGAAGCCTTCCGGCAATCGCACTTCGTAGCCCCACGGCTGACCGCTGCGCCAACCCGAGCGCTTGAGATAGTTCGCGGTCGATGCCAGCGCATCGGGAATGCTGTCGACCAGATCGCGACGGCCATCGCCGTCGAAGTCGACCGCGATCCGGCGATAGGTCGATGGCATGAACTGGGTGTGCCCGAACGCACCGGCCCAGGAGCCGACCAGTTTGTCGGCGGCGACGTCGCCGCCCTGCACGATCCGCAGCGTCTCCAGCAGCTCGCCGCGGAAGAAGCTCTGGCGGCGCCCCATGCACGAGAGCGTGGTCAGCGAGGTCAGCAAGGGCCGCTTGCCGAAGACCTTGCCGTAGTCGCTCTCCACCCCCCACACCGCGACCACGGTCGCCGGATCGACGCCGTACGCGGCCTCGACCCGGGCCAGGGTGTCGGCATGCGTCCGCAGCATCGCGCGACCGTCGTCGACCCGCTCCTGGTCGACCAGGCCGGCCATGTAGTCCCAGATCGGGGTGGTGAACTCCGGCTGCCGGTTGAGCAGTTCCAGCAACGACGGATCGGCGACGACTCCGGCCACATGGGTGTCGAAGGTCGAGGCGCCGATGCCGGCGGCCACCGCCTTGCCGCGCAAGGATTGCACGCATGAACTGATATCCGCCGCCGTCGCGGTGGCGCAGAAACCGGCGCACAACAGCGCGCCGGCGAGAGTCGGGATCGATATACGCATCCGCCTAGCTTACCCGTGCCCATGTGCAAACTCGATCACGGTTCCCGCGCACGCCCACTCGGGCAAAACCCGACGGAGCGCCAACTCACGGCCATCCGCGCAACCGCAAGGCCAATGCGCCCGGTCGTCGAGACCGGACGCATGCGGGGAGGATCAGACGGCGCGGCGGCGGCTCGCACCCGCACGCCGCGACCGCCTCGGCCTCAGGGCTGCACGTCCTCGATTGCCAGATCATCGAGATAGAACGCGGTGCCGGCGGTGCCGGACCCGACCAGCACCACCGACACGCTCGCGGTCCCGGCCGGCGCCTGCACGCTGGCCTCGGCCAGTTGCCACTGGCTGCCCTGCACCGGCAGCGCGACCACGCTGTTGTCCAGCACCTGCCCGTCCGCGCCGCGCCAGTCCAGCGACAGGCGCGGATTCACCGGCGTGCCGACGCCGCCACGCACCCACAGGCTCACCGCCTTGGCGCCCGGCGAAGCGGCGTAGCCCGGGTAGTTCGCGACCTCCACGCCCCAGTAGGCGCCCGCGATGTCCACGCGCAGGCTGTGGCTGCCGCCATGGGCCTGCGCGTCGCTGCGGACCACCTCCGCGCCGTACCAGGCGCTCCACAGGCCCAGCGAAGCCTCCAGCGTGGCGGTATCGGCGTCGACCAGGTTGCCGACCGGCTCCGGCCCGGGACCTCCGGGATGGTCGCTGGTGCTGCCGGCATCCTGCAGATAGGGCGCGGCCTGCCAGGCGGCGAAGCCGATCCGCTCGCCCCAGCGCTTGGCGAACTGCCAGGGGCCGAAGTAGTCGTTGTCGGCGAAGCGGTTGTTGGCACCGAACATCACCCGGTCCTGGATCTCGGCGACGGTGTACGGCGACCACGGCAGATTGTCGGCGCCGGTCGCGATCAGCGCCTGCACGCCGCAATAGTCCGAGCCCTCGCAGGGAACGACTGCCGGATCGAAATGGAAGGCGTTGCCGACCACCTCGATGTTGCGCGCATGCCAGCGGCAGTCCGTGCGGTAGGGCTCCTCCGCGATCCGCGTATAGCAGGGATGACCGGCGTTGATCGGATCGAGATAGTCGTAGTCGTGCGGCTCGGGGATTCGCGTGGGCGTCACCAACGGCGTGCAGTAGCCCTTGCTGGTGTTGCCGTTCGAATTGCAGAACCGGTTGCTGTTCTCGTAGATCGACACGCCGGAGAAGTTGTTCTCGAAATAGTTGTCGTGAATGCGGATCATGGCCGAGCCGGACACGGTGCTGGCCAGGCGCGCATCGCCGCCCGACTCGGACAGGTAGATCGCCGGCGCCGGCGATCCCCGGTTGCGCAGGCCCTTGACCCAGGCGTTGTTGATCAGGGTGTTGCCGCGGATGGTCGCGTTGTAGCTGATCTCGTACCAGATGCCCTCGTCGTCGTTGTCCTCGATGTAGTTGCCTTCGAACAGGAAATCGATGTTGTTGGTGTCGGCCCACAGCCCGACGCTCTTGTTGTCGTGGACCCAGTTGTGGGTCACGCGGGCGCCCTGCACGTCCCAGAACTTGCCGCCGCCGCTGCAGCCGCAACCCGGCAGCCGGACTTCCCAGTCGTCGGTGTTGTTGCCGGCGATCTCGTTGTGGTCGAGCACGATGTCGGTGATCGCCGGGCCGCCCTCGACCGGCATCTTGAACATGCTGAAACCGTACTGGCCGTTGTCCTTCAGGCAGTTGTAGCGGACGGTGTTGGCACTGCCGAGGAACACGCCGGCGCCGTCGTTGTCGGCGATGGTGTTGTATTCGATCAACCAGCCGTCGCCGGCGTCATGGTTGACCACGCCCTCGTTGTTGTTGTCGAGCCCGCGACCGAAGTTGCGCACGGTCAGGTGGCGGATGGTGACGTCGCGGGCACTGCCGGTGAACGCGTACAGATTGAGATTGCGTCCATCGATCACCGCGCCCGGCGCGCCGACATAGGTCGTGCCATCGCGGGCGATGATCTGGCCGTACAGGTCGTCGCCCAGGGTGTGCACGCCGGGCGCGAACCAGAACGTGGCCCCGGGACGGTTGAAGTCGAAGCCGGCGTTGTCGCCGGCGGGTACGACGATGGCGCCGGCCGGAGGCGTCGCCGGCCCGTCGAGCACGGCGGTATTGCCGCACATGCGGGCCGGCGGCTCGGTCGGCCAGGCCTGCGCCATCGTGGGCGCGGACACGCCCAGCGCGGATGCGGCCAGAACGGCCGCGAACATGTGCGCCCCCGATGGGCGAAGACGCTGAAGCAGCGGCTGAGGCCGCCTTGACATGGACATCTCGGACTCTCCCTGTTGAGTGGTCGACGTCGGCCGCGATGGAGCGGTCCGGCGCAGGCGGGAGTCTGCTGCAGCACGCGCGCCGGGACCGGCGACACCGTCACGCTGGAGGAAGCCTGCTGACATCCGGACCGTCTTCACCGCGCCCCGGATTTGCATCGATCCATTCGAACCGCAGCCGAAAGGCCCGTCTCAACGACAGGTTCCAACAACGCACCGCGGATCCAGAGCCGTGGCGCGCCGCGTCGACTGCTGACAGGGCGGCGCCTGCGGATGCCGAGAGGACGGGAGTTCCGCGCGACCGGCGGCTCATCCGGCGCCCCGCATGGGCGTGGCGCGGCGGCCTGCGCGTCCAGCGCTGGGACATGGATGGTGCCCGGAGCCGGAATCGAACCGGCACGGCCTCGCGGCCGGCAGATTTTAAGTCTGCTGCGTCTACCAGTTTCGCCATCCGGGCAGCGTTCTGGAGCGCGGGCAGCTTACCGCAGGAACGCCCGCGGGAGCGGTGCGAGCCGCGACCGGCCTGCTGCGCCGCGTCCGCCGCGATCACTCGTCCGCAATGACTCGTCCGCGATCACTCGTCCGCAAAAACAGGACGGGACGCGCCGGCGAAGGCGCGTCCCGCGGGTCTGGAGGCCGAGGTCGGAATCGAACCGGCGTACACGGATTTGCAATCCGCTGCATAACCACTCTGCCACCCGGCCGGTGACTGCCGCCAAGCTTACCGCTTTTGCCGATTGCCGGGCATGTCGCGCCCAGGCCGCGAATGGGCCGGCGAATGGCGGCGGAACCTGACGTCGAGACACAACGTCAAGACATAACGTCAAGAAACCGGGCCGGAAAAAAACAAGGCCCCGCGACGGGGGCCTGTTTGAAGGGCGGCCAGCAAGGACCGGCACCATCGAATTGGAGCGGGAAACGAGACTCGAACTCGCGACCCCGACCTTGGCAAGGTCGTGCTCTACCAACTGAGCTATTCCCGCTTTGGGGCGGCCATTCTAGGGCGCACCGTGAAACTGTCAATCTACCGCACGTCTGGAGGCCGAGGTCGGAATCGAACCGGCGTACACGGATTTGCAATCCGCTGCATAACCACTCTGCCACCCGGCCGGTGACTTTCCGGAAAGCTCGACGCCGCGCGCGGCCGCATTCTCGCCATCCTGAAAAGACAAAACCCCGCGAGGGGGCTTCGTCGGAAGGCCTGCCCGGAACGGGCCTGCCTCATCGAAACTGGAGCGGGAAACGAGACTCGAACTCGCGACCCCGACCTTGGCAAGGTCGTGCTCTACCAACTGAGCTATTCCCGCTGAGGAGCCGTCATTTTAGGCTTCGCCACGAAACTGTCAACTGGTTTTTTCGGAGCTGTGTTCGTCTTCCTTCAGGGTCGGCCAGGCCGCGCGCAGGTAGGCCAGACCCGACCACAGGGTCAGCAGCGCGGCCGCCGCCAGCATCCATTCGCCGATCGCGAATACCGGCAGACCGGCGAACGGCTCCTGGTACAGCAGGCAGACCAGGGCGAGCATCTGCACGACGGTCTTGATCTTGCCGATGCTGGCGACCTTGACCCTCGCCCGCTGTCCCAGCTCCGCCATCCACTCGCGCAGCGCCGAAACCGCGATCTCGCGGCCGATGATCACCGCCGCCCACAACGTCATCCAGACCGTCGGGTGCTTCTGCACGATCAGCATCAGCGCGATCGCGACCATCAGCTTGTCGGCAACCGGATCCAGGAATGCGCCGAACGCCGAGTGCTGGTCGTAGCGACGGGCGATCCAGCCGTCCAGCCAGTCGGTGACCGAGGCCAGGGCAAAGATGAACGCGGCGGCGAAGTTGGTCCACTTGAACGGCAGATAGAACACCAGCACCAATACCGGGATCAGCAGGATCCGCAGCAGGGTCAGGATGGTCGGTACCGTCAACTTCATGCAGTGCTCCGCGGGGGTGGGCGGTCGTCAGTGGGGGTGTCCAGGCCGTGCAGGGTCGCATAGATGCGCTCGGCAAGGGCGACGTTGATGCCCTCGACACGGGCGATTTCCTCGACCCCGGCGGCCTTCAGACCGCCAAGGCCGCCGAAATGTTTCAACAGATTAGCGCGTCGGCGCGGCCCGATTCCGTCGATGTCCTCCAGCCGGCTGCTGTTGCGGGCCTTCTGGCGGCGCCCGCGGTGGCCGGTGATCGCGAAACGGTGCGCCTCGTCGCGAACCTGCTGGACCAGTTGCAGCGCCGGCGACTCGGCCCCGGGGCGCACGCCGCGACCGTCCGGCAGCAGCAGTTCCTCGTCGCCGGGGCGCCGCGCCGGCCCCTTGGCCACGCCGACCAGGACCACGCCCTGCACGCCCAGTTCCTCGAGCGCTTCGCGCGCCTGCGCCACCTGCCCCGCTCCGCCGTCGATCAACAGCACGTCCGGCAACACGCTGTCCTCGTCCACGGCGCGCCGGAAACGCCGGGCGATCGCCTGATTCATCGCCGCATAGTCGTCGCCGGGCTCGATGCCGGCGATGTTGTAACGGCGGTACTGGCCGCGGACCGGGCCTTCGGCGTCGAACACCACGCAGGAGGCCACGGTCGCCTCGCCCATAGTGTGACTGATGTCGAAGCATTCGATCCTCGCCGCCGGCTCCTCCAGCCCCAGCAGGACCTGCAGCGCCTCGCTGCGGGCCTTCTGCGCGGCGTGGCCGGTGCGCTCGGTGGCCAGGGCCAGCTCGGCATTGCGGCGGGCCAGGTCGAGATAACCGGCGCGCTCGCCGCGCACGCTGCTGCGGATCTGGACCCGGCGGCCATCGCCGCCGCTCGACAGCGCCTGCTCGATCAGCTCGCGGTCGGGAATGTCGCGATCGAGAATGATCTCGCGCGGCGGCCGCTGTCCACCGGATTGTTGTTCGCCGTAGTACTGCGAAACGAACGCCGCCAGCACTTCCTCGGCGCTGTCGCTGCCGTTGGTCCTGGGGAAGAAGGCACGGGTGCCCAGATTGCGGCCGTCGCGGAACGCCAGCAGCAGCACGCAGGCCGCCGCGCCCTGCATCGCCACCGCCAGCACGTCGAGATCGGCGGCGCGGCCATCGACATACTGGCGCGCCTGCAGGGTCCGGATTGAACCGATCAGGTCGCGCAGGCGCGCGGCCTGCTCGAACTCCAGCCGCTCGCTGGCCGCCTCCATCAGCTGGCCGAGCTCGCCGGTCAGCTCGTCGCTGCGCCCCTCCAGCAACATCGTCGCCCGGCGCAGGCTCACGGCGTATTCGTCGGCCTCGACCAGACCCACGCAGGGCGCGCTGCAGCGACCGATCTGGTACTGCAGACAGGGCCGCGAGCGATTGCGGAACACGCTGTCCTCGCAACTGCGCAGGCGGAACAGCTTGTGCATCAGGTTCAAGGTCTCGCGCACCGCGCCGACACTGGGGTACGGACCGAAGTAACGCCCCAGGACCGAGCGCGCGCCGCGGTGCATCGCGATCCGCGGCCAGACTTCCTGGGTCATCAGCACGTAGGGGTAGCTCTTGTCGTCGCGCAGCAGCACGTTGTAGCGCGGCCGCAGCGACTTGATCAGCTGGTTCTCGAGGATCAGCGCCTCGGCCTCGGTACGGGTGACCGTGACCTCCATCCGCGCGACCTGGGACAGCATCGACGCGATCCGCGGCGACTTCGGCGACGCGTTGAAATAACTGGCCACGCGCTTCTTCAGCGCGCCGGCCTTGCCCACGTAGAGCACGCTTTCGTCGGCCGCGATCATCCGGTACACGCCCGGCGCGGTGCTCAGCTGGCGCACGAAGGCCTTGCCGTCGAACGCGGGGAGGCTGGCGTCGCTCATGGGCGCGGCTCCGCCAGCGGGCGCGAAGTCCGGACAGGGGCTGCTGCGGTGGGCGTGGCGTCTGGCTGCATCGCGACTAGGATTGGGCCGCCGCGCGGGCAAGGCAAGCCCGGCGACGGGCGTTCACCCCTGTCGCGGGCCCGCCGCAACCGTCTCGCCGCGCAACAAACGCTCGATCACGCCGTTGGCGGCGGCATCGAGCAGGCGGTGGACATGCTCGAACTGGGCCGGGCCGCCGGTGTAGGGATCCGGGATCTCCACCTCGCCGTCGATCCCGGCCCACTCCAGCAGCAGCGCGGTGCGCGCCCTCGCCGCCTCCGGCGCCCGCGCGCGAACGTCGCGCAGATTGTTGCGATCGGCGCACAACAGCCAGTCGAAATCGTGGTGGTCGTCGCGGCCGATCTGGCGCGCGCGCAGGCCGGCGATGTCGATGCCGTGCTCGCGCGCGGTGGCGATCGCGCGCCGGTCCGGCGGATCGCCGACATGCCAGTCGCCGGTGCCGGCGGAGTCGACCTCGACCCGGCCGGCCAAGGGCGAGGCCTCGATACGTGCGCGCAGCACGCCCTCGGCCATCGGCGAGCGGCAGATGTTGCCCAGGCACACGACCAGCAGCCGCAGCGGCTCAGCCATGGTCGGCCGCCAGTCGCGCCTCGGCGCGGACCAGGTCCTCGGGGGTGTCGACGCCGGCCGGGAACGGCTCCGGGGTGCGCGCGACCGCGATCCTGAATCCGGCCTCCAGCACCCGCAACTGCTCCAGCGATTCGATCCTTTCCAGCCGCCCCGGCGGCATCTGCGCGAAGCGCTTGAGGAACCCGGCACGGTAACCGTAGATGCCGATGTGGCGCAGCCAGTGATCGCCGTCCGGCAGGCGGCTGCGGTCGTCCAGGAACGCGTCGCGCGGCCACGGCAATGGCGCCCGACTGAAATACAGCGCATCGCCGTTGCTGGCCTGCACCAGCTTGACCGTGTTCGGATCGAACAGGCTCCCGACCGCCTCGATCGGGGTCGCCAGGGTCGCCATCTCCGCACCGCTCTCGCGCAACAGCGCCGCCACCGCGCGGATGCCGGCGGCCGGCGCGAACGGCTCGTCGCCCTGCAGATTCACCACCACGGTATCGTCGTCCCAGCCGGCGATGCGCGCGCATTCGGCCAGGCGGTCGGTACCGGAGGCATGATCGCGCGCGGTCATCGCGACCCGGACCCCGGCTCCGTCCAGCGCCTCGGCAATGCGCGCATCGTCGGCGGCGACCCAGACCTCGCGCGCGCCGGCCGCCAGCGCACGCCGGGCGACGTGCAGCACCAGCGGCTCGCC
>NZ_VICD02000023.1 GCF_006546735.2 Marilutibacter maris
CGCCGAGCATCTGCATCTCGTCGGCGATGATGTCGGTGGAGTATTTCTCCACGCCGTCCTGGCCGGTGTACTTGTCGTAGCGGATCGAGCCCTCGACGTAGACCTGGCTGCCCTTGCGCAGGTACTCGCCGGCGATCTCGCCGAGCTTGCCGAAGAACACCACGCGGTGCCATTCGGTGCGCTCCTGGGTATTGCCGTCGCGGTCCTTGCGCACGCTGGTGGTGGCCAGGCTGATCCGGGTCACGGCCATGCCGCCCTGGGTGTATTTGGTGTCGGGGTCGTTGCCGAGGTTGCCGACCAGGATCACCTTGTTGATACCACGCGCCATGTACGGGTCCTATGGGTTGTTGCTGGAGGTCTGCGGCGGCTGCGCCGTCTCGGCGGCCGCGCTACGGACATCTCAGTATACCCCCGGCCCCGGCGCCATCCGAACCCGCCGCGGCGAAGGCTAGGAAGCTTCCTAGCCGCCGTGATGGCCGCCCTGACCCGCAGATGAACATGCCCGCCGGCCGCGACGGCGGCCGCGGCGACCGGAATGCCGGGGCGCGGCGGCGCCTGCCGCTATAATTCGGCGTCTTTCCGCTTGCAGCACCGTCATGTCAGCACAGCCCCAGGCCGCCGTACCGGACCTCGCCGCCATCCAGTCGCTCGCGCGCGCCGACATGGATGCGGTCGATGCGCTGATCCGCCAGCGCCTGGCCTCGGACGTGGTCCTGATCAACCAGGTCGCCGAGTACATCGTCGGCGCCGGCGGCAAGCGGCTGCGGCCGATGCTGTTGCTGCTGGCGGCCGGTGCGACCGGTGGCGGCCGCCGCGCGATCGGCCGGCATGCCCACCAGCTGGCCGCGGTGGTCGAGTTCATCCACACCGCCACCCTGCTGCACGACGACGTGGTCGACGAATCCGACCTGCGCCGCGGCCGCAAGACCGCCAACGCGGTCTGGGGCAATGCCGCCAGCGTGCTGGTCGGCGACTTCCTGTACTCGCGCAGCTTCCAGCTGATGGTCGAACTCGACCGCATGGAGGTGATGCGGATCCTCGCCGACACCACCAACCGGATCGCCGAGGGCGAGGTGCTGCAGTTGCTGCACGTGCGCAACCCGGATACCGACGAGGCTGCCTATCTGCGGGTGATCGAGCGCAAGACCGCGGTGCTGTTCGCGGCCGCGACCCGGCTCGGCGCCCTGGTCTCCGGCGACGAAGTCGAACCGGCGGTCTGCGACGCCCTGCACGATTACGGCCTCAACCTCGGCTACGCGTTCCAGATCGCCGACGATGTGCTCGACTACGCCTCCGATGCCGAGACCCTGGGCAAGAACCTCGGCGACGATCTGGCCGAGGGCAAGGCCACGCTGCCGCTGATCCACGCAATGGCGCACAGCGACGCGGCGACCCGCGCGCGCCTGCGCACCGCGGTGGAGGAAGGCGATACCGAAGCGCTGCCCGAGGTGCTGGCCGCAATCCACGCCTGCGGCAGTCTGGACTACAGCCGCGGCCGCGCGGACGCCTATGCCGCTGCCGCCGAGGCCGCGCTCGAGCGCATCGGCGACAACGATTACAGCGCCGCCCTGCGCGGGCTGGCCCGCTACGCGGTCAGCCGCGACCACTGATTCAGGTCAACGCGCGATCCCGGTCAGCGCGAACCGGCGAAGCGCTCGTCCAGGAACAGCCGCATCATCGCCATCGCACGGCGCGCCGCACGCGCGTCGTAGCGGCAGTTGCTGTCGGCCGGATTGCCGGCGTCCTCCTCCTGGGCGAAGCAGTGGCGGGCGCCGCTGAAGTCGACGAACTGCCAGTCGGCGCCGGCCGCATCCATTTCCTGCTCGAAGGCACGGATGTCCTCATCCGGCACCGAGGCGTCGTCGGCGCCATTGAGCACCAGCAGCGGTGTGGCGATCTGTCGGCCCTCGCCCGGCAGATAGGTCTTCAGGCCACCGTGGAAGCTGATCACGCCGGCCAGCGGTTCGCCGGCGCGGGCCAGCTCCAGCGCCACCGAGCCGCCGAAGCAGAAGCCCAGCGCGGCGATCCGCTCCCGATCCAGCGGCACCCGGTCCGCCTGCGCCTTCAGCGCCGCCACCGCCCGCGCGGCCCGCTGGCGCAGCACGGTGCCGCCATCGGCGTAGGCGCGGCCGACCTGTTCGCGCGCCTGCGCATCGTCCTTCGGACGCACGTCCTTGCCGTAGACGTCGGCGACCAGCACCACGTAGTCCTGCCCGGCGATCTGGCGGGCCTTGGCGATCGCGGCGTCGCTGACGCCCATCCAGTTGGGCATCATCACCAGCCCCGGACGCGGCGCCTCGACGGCGTCGTCATGGACCAGCCGGCCCTCGAAGACCTGACCGTCGATCTCCCATTCCACGGGTTCGACCCGCATCGCCGCGGATGCGGGGGCGATGGCCAGCAACAGGGCGACAACGGCGACAAGTCGGTACATGGTCCGGCTCCGGCAGCGTGGGCGAACCCGGAGCCTACCGCGTCGGTGCCGCCGTCGCAGCGGCCGTCTCAGGCGATGCCCAGTCCCGGGATCGCGCTGATGCCTTCGGGGTCGAAGCCGGCCAGCCCGGCGAAATGGCGCCCGCGCGCCACGTAGTCGCGATACGGCCCGAAACTGGGCGCCCCCGGCGACAGCAACAACACGCCCTCGCCCGCCAATGCCTCGCGCGCGAGCGCCATCGCCTGTTCCAGCGAATCGGCCTGATGCAGCGCAAAGCCCGCGTCGGCGGCTTCCGGCGCCAGCAGCGCGGCGATGCGGGGGCCGTTCTGGCCCATGGCGACGATCGTCGCCGGCGCTCGCGTGCGCATCGCCGTGGCGAAATCCGACCAGTCCAGGCCGCGATCATGCCCGCCGACCAGCAGTGCCACCCGGCGTCCGGCGAAGCAGTCCAGCGCGGCCAGGGTCGCGTGCGGGGTGGTGCTGATCGAATCGTTGACGTATTCCACCCCGTCTCGCGTGCCCAGCGACTGCAGGCGATGCGGCAGCGGCCGGAAGCCGGTGGCGGCCGGCGCCAGCGCCGCCGCGTCCAGGCCCAGCGCCTCCAGCGCGGTCAGCACCGCGCACAGATTGCCGCGGTTGTGGCGGCCCGGCAGCGGCATGCCGGCGGTATCGAGCACCTCGGCATCGCCGCGGTACAGACGGTCGCCGCGCAGGTGCCAGCCACCCTCGTCGCCGTACCAGCGCAGCTCGCTGTCGGGCAGCCGCAGCGCGGCGAGGGTCGGGTCCGCGGCATTGAGCACGGCGATGCGCGGGCGTGCCGCGGTGACCAGCTTCAGCTTGTCCTCGACGTAGCGCTGCTGCGAGCCGTGCCAGTCCAGATGCTCGGGAAAGACATTGGTGACGACCGCGATCCGCGGCCGCGCTCCGCTGGCGGCGACGTCGCAGGTCTGGAAGCTGGACAACTCGATCGCCCAGTAGTCCGGCGCGGGCCGGGGATCGAGCAGTTCCAGCAGCGGCAGGCCGATGTTGCCGGCCAGGGCGGTCCGGTGCCCGCCCGCGCGCAGCAGGTGCGCCAGCAGCGCGGTGGTGGTGCTCTTGCCCTTGGTCCCGGTCACGCAGACCGCATCGGCGACCACACCGTCGGCGCCGGCACGCTCGCCGAACCACAGCGCGGTGCCGCCGACGAAGCGGGTGCCACGCGCGGCGGCCGCCCGCACCTCGTCGCGGTACGGACTGATTCCCGGCGACTTCACCACCAGCGCATGCGCGGCCAGCGCATCGGCCCCGGCACGGGTCCGCACGCTCAGGCGGGCATCGCCCAACGCGCGAGGCTCGGCCGCCTCGGCGTCGCCGCAGAACAGGGTCAGCGGCAACTGCGGGCAACGCTCGCGGATTGCCCGGTAGGCGGCGCGGCCTTCGCGGCCCCAGCCCCACAGGGCGATCGCGCCGCCCGCGGCGGCAATCGACTCAAGCCCGGAAATACGCATCCAGCCATTCCGCCAGGGCCGCGGGAATGCGGTGTTCCTCGTCCGGCACCAGCAACGGCTCCACCGCGAGTTCGGCACGGTCGAGCTGCGGCTCGATCTCGCGCGCGAAACGCTCCACCAGCGCATCGCCGCGCCATTCGGCGCGGGTCGCCAGCAGCGCCATCGCCGCGCGCGACTCGCGCCCCTCGCCGACGCACTCGAACGGTTTGTGCTCGCGGAACTCCAGCAGCGCGTCGTAGCCGGCGGTCTGGTCCGGATCGTCGAGCAGGTTGCGGCCAAAGATGCCGACCAGCCGCGGCTTGGGCATGAACGGCGCCAGCGCCAGGAACACGAAGTGGCACTTCGGACAGACCCCGCACCAGCGGTTGGCGGGACGCTCGCCGAGGATGTGGAAGTTGCGATTGCAACTGGAGAAATGACCGTCGTAGCGGTCGCTCTTCGCGAACTGGCGCGCCACCGCCAGCTCGCTCAACGGCCGCAGCAGCGAGTAGTAGTGCAGGTCGGCGGCGACGTGCCGCTGCACATGCTCGCCGAACGCCTTCTCGAACGCCCAGCCCTTGGACCACTGGTGATTGACCTCGCTGGTCACGCTGCCGTCGGCGGCGAGGATCAGGCTGCCGTAGCTGGCCGAACGCTCGTTCGAGAACACCACCTGGTCGGCGCCGCGCAGGACCGCGGTCAGCACCAGGATCGCCGAGTTCACCGCGGTCACCGGGATATGGCCGTTCCACGCCCCCTGGCGGTTGTACTCGAACAGCTCCGGCGCCAGCGCGCGGCCGATGTTCAGGGTCGGCAGGCCGGTGCGCTCGGCGCAGGCGCGGATCAGCTGCGACCCGCCGATCCAGCTCACGCTCTGCTCGACGCCCAGCGTGCGCAGCGCCTCGATGCTGACCAGCGAATCCTTGCCGCCGCCGATCGCGACCAGGGCGTGCCGGTCCAGGCCCAGCCCGGGCGCCGGCGCGGCCGGGTCGGCCTCGTGCGGGAAACGTATCCGCCCATGCAGGTCGAGGCCATTGCGATAGGCGAACTCGCCCAGGCCGTTGATGTAGATCGTTTCGATCAGCCGCGCGGTATCGGCATCGATCGTGTAGCCGTCGATGCGGATGCGCTTGGGCACCGCCGCCTTGTAGTAGCTGACGCCGGCGATCAGGTGCAGCAGCCGCAGCGCGTGCTCGATCGCCGCGGCGCGCGCCGGGTCCGCTGCGGCACCGCCGTCGAAGAACGGCGCACCCGGCACGGTGACGGTCTCGACCAGCTCGGGGCCGTCGTCGAAGGCATAGACCAGCTGCGCCACGCCGGTGGCGGGATCGAAACCGCAGCGGACGAACCGGAACGATTCGACTGCGTCGCGCTGGAACCTGTTGTCACTCATTCCGTTCACTCATTCAATGACATCCTCGGCCGGCAGGGCCCGCAGGTTGTAGGTACTCGCCATCGCGTAGCCGTAGGCGCCGGCGTCCGCGATCAGCATGATGTCGCCCGGCGCGGTACCGGCCGGGAGCTTGACCCGGTGGCCGAACACGTCGCTGGACTCGCAGATCGGCCCGACCACGTCGAACGCGCCGTCGGTGGCCGCATCGAGCTGCTGCAGGTTGACGATCTCGTGCCAGGCGTCGTACAGAGCCGGACGCACCAGCACGTTCATGCCCGCGTCCAGACCGACCCGCAGGATGCCGTCCTTCTCGACCACCTGGGTCGCGCGCGCCAGCAGCACGCCGCCCTCGGCGACCAAGAAGCGGCCCGGCTCGATCGCCAGCTCGAACGCCGGATGGATCGCCTTGACCTCGGCCAGGCCGTCGGCCCAGTCCTGCAGGTCGAACGGCTCGTCGTCCTGGCCGTAGGGAATCGGCAGCCCGCCGCCGATGTCCAGCACCTGCACGCTGCCGATGCGGCGGGCGAAGCCGGCCAGCTCGTCGTACATCTGCCGCCAGTGCGCGCGCGTCTCCACCCCGCTGCCCAGGTGCGCATGCACGCCGACGATGCTGATCTCCAGCGCACGCGCTGCATCGACGAACTCGTCCACGCGCGCGGCGGCGAGGCCGAACTTGGAGGTCTTGCCGCCGGTGTTGACCTTCTCATGGTGGCCGTCGCCGTGGCCGAGGTCGATGCGCAGCCACAGGCTGCGGCCGCGGAAGATCTCCGGCCAGCGGCGCAGCGCCTCGACATTGTCGAGGGTCACGGTCACGCCCCGCTCCAGCGCGGCGGCGTATTCGTGGTGAGGCGCGAAGCTCGGCGTGAACAGCACCCGCGCCGGATCCAGTTCCGGCAGCACCTCGAACACCCGCTGCAACTCGCCTTCCGACACGCACTCCAGCCCGAAGCCCTCGGCGACCAGCGCCTTGAGCACCGCCGGGTGCGAGTTGGCCTTGATCGCGTAGTAGCGGCGGTCGACCGCTTCGATCGCGGCCAGCTGGCGCGCGCGCTCGCGCACGGTCGGCAGGTGATAGACGTAGCGCGGGGTGTCGGCGGCGGCCAGCGCCAGCAACTGCTCGCGCCGCCCCTTCCACCACGGCACCGGCTTCGGCCGCAGTTGGCCCTGGATCTCGCGCCAGCGCGGCCCGAACACCTGCGCCTCGTGCACCGGCATCGCGCCGCTGTCGATCAGCTCGGCGTGCAGGATCGGCAGCATGCCGTCGGCGTCGGCCTCGTCGATGACGAAGGTCAGGTTGAGGTCGTTGGAGGACTGCGAGATCAGGTGCACGCGCTCCTTGCCGAACGCCGCCCACACCCCCGACAGCTTGTGCAGCAGCGAGCGGATGCCGCGTCCGACCAGGGTGATCGCCGCGCAGGACACGATCACCTTGACCCGGCAGATCTGCTCCAGGTCGGCCGACAACGCTTCCAGCACGTTGGTGCTGACCAGGTTCTCGCTGGGGTCCAGCGACACGGTGACGTTGGTCTCCGAGGAACCGATCAGGTCGACCGACAGGCCGTGGTGCTTGAACTTCTCGAAGATGTCGGCGAGGAAGCCGACCGACTGCCACATGCCGACGCTTTCCATCGACACCAGCACGATGCCGTTGCGGCGGCTGATCGCCTTGACCCCGGGAATCGTCGCCGCCAGCGTATCGATGCGGGTGCCCGGCAGCTCCGGGCGCTCGGTGTCGAGGATCGCCATCGGCACGCTGGCGTGCCGGCACGGGCCCAGCGAACGCGGATGCAGGACCTTGGCGCCGGTGGTCGCGATTTCCTGCGCCTCGGCGTAGTCGAGCCGGGTCAGCAAGCGCGCGTCCGGCACCTCGCGCGGGTTGGCGCTGAACATGCCCGGCACGTCGGTCCAGATCTCGACCCGCTGCGCCTTGAGCAGGCCGCCGAAGTACGCCGCCGAGGTGTCCGAGCCGCCGCGGCCGAGCACCGCGGTGCCGCCGTCGCCGTGGCGGGCGATGAAGCCCTGGGTGATCAGGAGCGGGTTGGACTGCGCGGCGAAGCGTTCGGCGAAGCCCGCGTCGGCCTCGCGCCGGCAGTTCACCGACAGCCGCTGGGCCCAGCCGCTGGCATTGGGCAGCGACACCGCGTCGAGCCAGTCGCGCGCATCGCACCAGCCGAAGTCGTGACCGCTGGCGCGCAGGTAGGCGGCGCCGAGGGTCGAGGACATCAGCTCGCCCTGGGCCAGCACCTCGGCCTGCCAGTCCAGCGCCAGCGACGCCGCGCGCGGATCGACGGCGAGCGCGCGCAGGGTCGCCAGACGCTCGCCCAGCACCGTCTCCGGGGCCAGGCCGAGTTCGTCGCAGAACGCGCGGTGGCGCTCGGCCAGCGCGTCGACCCGCGCCGCGATGCCGTCGCCGGCGCAGATCGCGGTCAGCTCGTTGGTGACGCCGGACAGGGCCGAGACCACGACCAGGACCCGCACACCATCCTCGGCCCTGCGTTTGGCAGCCAGCGTCCCGATGGTGTCCCAACGGTTGCGACGCGACACCGATGTCCCGCCGAACTTGAGTACGACCCAACGCTGTGTTTCTGCCACCGCCTTGCCTCTGGGTTATGTCGATATGGGAAAACGAACCGGCACTGGCGGCCGGTCCGGCCTAGAATCGTCGCCCCGCATCATCATCGCGAATCCGCGGCGACATCCCGCCAGGCAGATCCATCCGGTCGCGGGATATTCATTCCAAGCCGGCGATTCTAGAGCAACTGCCCTCCCTTCTCCCCCCGAAATCCCGTTTCCGTCATGACCCGTCGTTATCTGCAAATGGATGTATTCGCCGACCGCCCCGGCGCCGGCAACCCGCTGGCCGTGATTCCTGACGCCGAAGGCCTGGACGACGACGCGATGCAGGCGATCGCACGCTGGACCCGGCTGCCGGAAACCACCTTCGTATTCGCTCCGACCCGCCCCGGCGCCAGCTACCGGGTGCGCATGTTCAGCCCGCGCCGCGAAGTGCCGTTCGCCGGCCACCCGAGCATCGGCACCGCCCACGTGGTGCTGGAGGCCGGCCTGGCCGCTCCGGTCGACGGCCTGCTGTGGCAGGAGGGCGCGGCCGGCGTGCTGCCGCTGGCGGTCGACGGCGAGGGCCCGCAGCGGACGATCTCGGTGCGGACGCCGCGGGCTTCGGTGGTCGAGGTCGCCGATGCCGACGATCCGCGCCTGGCCCAGCTCCTGGCCGGGTTGGCGGCGGGCAGCCCGGATGCCGTGGTGCTGCCCCCGGCCCTGGTCGACGGCGGCCGCCGCTGGTGGCTGGCCGAGCTGGCCGACGAACGGACCCTGCGCGGCGCCGATCCGGAATGGGAGGCGATCGAGGCGCTGGCGCACGCGACCGGCAGCATGGGCCTGTGCGCATTCGCCCGCGCCGAGGCCGGCAACGGCGACTACGACCTGGTCGTGCGCGCCTTCGTCGGCGCCACCGCCCGTTTCGAGGACGCCGCCTCCGGCGCCGCCAACGCGACCCTGGCCGCCTGGCTGGCCCACAACGACGCCCTGCCCGGCGCGGGCGGCCGCTACCTGGTCAGCCAGGGCCGCGAGGTCGGCTACGACGCCCGTCTGCAGCTGCGGGTCGACGACGACGGCGAAGTCTGGTCCGGCGGCCGCATCTGCAACGTGCTCAGCGGCAGCATCGACTGGCGCTGACCGGGGCGCCCCGCGCACGACCGCGGGTGGCCATGAGGGCCCCGTCGCGGCTCACGCCGCTCCTACGACATGCCCCGCCCCCTGAGTCAGGGGGCGATTCGCGCCGCAGGTGCGAATGGGGGTGTGGAAGCGCAACGGCGGGGCCCAAGGTTTGCGAAGCAAACTCTGGGGATTCCCGGGCGCAGTCCAGGGATCGCAGCTTACGCAGCTCCTACAGGAGCAGCGGCCTTCTCTCGTAGGAGCGGCGTGAGCCGCGATGGGGCTTTCGTGGGAAAGCCCGGCCGCCACTTACGCGGCTCCTGCGGGCACGCCTACAGCCTCGCCGTGGCCGCTTGCGGCCGGCAGGCCCGCCACCAGTCCAGCACCCGCCCCGCCACCACCGCCGCGTCGCGGCCCAGCAGCGGTCCGACGTGGCTGGCGCCGGCCAGTTCGAACAGATCGCCCCGCCACGCCGTCGCCAGCGCGCGGGTCAACGCCGGCGGCACGTCCTCGTCGGCACCTGAAGCGATGCACAGCAATGGACGGCACGGCGGGGCCAGCTCGATGCCGGCGTGCGCCTGCGCCAGCACCTGCCCGGACTCGTCGCGCCAGCGCCGGAACGCGAACAACGCGGTCGCCGGGTCGGCCTCGGGAATCGCGCGGCGGGTCGAGTCCAGCCGCGCCTGCTGCCGCCACGGCACCCGCGCCGGCCACTCGCGCGCCGGCAGCTCCCATGCCCACGGCGCGGGTGGCAGTGGATTGACCAGCACCAGGGCATCGGCGGCATCGGCGATGGCCGCAGCCAGCAGACCGCCCAGGCTCGCGCCGACCAGCAGACGCGGGCCGGGCAGCGCCGACAACGCCGCCCGGGCCTGCGCGAGGTAGTCGTCCAGCGCGGTCGCCTCCAGCCCGCCGGCCGCCGGCATCAGGTCCGGGGCCGCGACCGCCAGCCCCTGCGCTTCCAGCAGCGGTCGCCAGCGGGCCCACTCCCAGCCGCCGCCACCGGCACCGTGCAACAACAGGGCATGGCCGCGGGCGCTCGCCGCCACCGCCCGCACTCAGCCCTTCAGCGTGGCCGACAGGCTGACCGGCACCGCCAGCGCGCGCGAGATCACGCAGCCGGCCTTGGCGCCTTCGGCGATCCGCTGGAAGGTGGCGTCGTCGATGCCCGGCACGCTGGCCTCCACGACCAGGTTCACTCCGGTCACGGTCGGCCCCGGGTCCATGCCCGGCTCCATCGTCACCTCGGCGCGGGTCTGGATGCGGTCGGGGGTGAAGCCCGCCTTGCCCAGCACCGCCGACAACGCCATGCTGAAGCAGCCGGCGTGGGCGGCGGCCAGCAGCTCTTCGGGGTTGGTGCCCTTCTCGTCGCCGAAGCGGGTCTTGAACGAATAGTTCTGGGCCTCGAACAGGCCGCTCTGCGGAGTGCTCATCGTGCCATTGCCGGCCTGCAGGTCGCCCTGCCAGACCGCGTCCGCGTATCGCTTGAACGCCATTGCCGTCTCCTCGATGGGTGGGGGGCCGCGCCGGCCCGGGGGCGACGCGGACCGCCTATCGTGGCACGCCGGTGGCCGAGCGCCGTGAGCGCGGCGTCACGACGCGGCCGGGACTTGACCCGGTCCGGCGACAGCGCGAGCCTTGAGGCCCGGCCCGGAACCCCAGCGGCTCCGACCGGGACCCGCCATGACCGCCCGCCGAGCGCCTTCCGCCTCGGACGGCAGCGTTTCCGACGCGGACAGCCATGACGACGAGCGCGGATCGTTCCGCGAAAGGCCCGGCCGACCGTGGCCGGACTTCCCAAGAACCCCGGGAGGTACGACGTCATGCCCTACTCCACAGCGAGCATCCGCAACGTGGCCCTGGCAGGCCACCCCGCCGCCGGCAAGACCACCCTGTTCGAAGCCCTGCTGCACGCCGGCGGCACCGTCCAGACGGCAGGCAGCATCGAGCGCGGCACCACCCTGTCCGATTTCGACCCGATGGAGAAATCGCGCGGCCACTCCTTGGACGCGGCGATCGCCAGCACCGACCACGGCGGCATCCATCTCAATCTGATCGACACCCCCGGCTACCCCGATTTCCGCGGCCCGGCGCTGTCGGCGCTGGCTGCGGTCGAGACCGTGCTGGTGGTGGTCGACGCCGATCACGGCGTCGAATACGGCACCCGGCGGATGATGGACTACGCGCGCGAACGCAAGTTGTGCCGCGCCATCGTCGTCAACAAGATCGACCACGACGGCGCCGATCCGGCGCGGGTGCTGGAAGAACTGCGCGAGAGCTTCGGTCCGGTCTGCCTGCCGTTGAACCTGCCCACCGGCAACGGCAGCGGCGTCGTCGACTGCTTCGGCAGTTCCGCCGGCGACAGCGACCTCGGCCCGGTCGCCGACTGGCACCAGCGGATCATCGACCAGGTGGTCGAGGTCAACGAAACGGTGATGGAACACTACCTCGACCTCGGCGAGGACGGGCTGGGCGGCGACGAGCTGCACGATGCGTTCGAACAGTGCCTGCGCGAGGGGCATCTGGTGCCGGTGGTGTTCTGCTCGGCGCGCGACGGCACCGGGGTGAAGGAGCTGCTGGCGATCGCCGAGCGGCTGTTCCCGCATCCGGGCGAGGCCAATCCGCCGCCGTTCGAGAAGCGCAACGGCGCCGGCATGGTCGCGGTGCAGGCGCGTCCGGATCCGGACGCGCACGTGATCGCCGACGTGTTCAAGGTCGTCAACGACCCCTTCGTCGGCAAGCTGGCGGCCTTCCGCGTCTACCAGGGCACGGTCCGCCGCGACAGCCAGTTGTTCGTCGACGACGGCAAGAAGCCGTTCAAGGTCGGCCACCTGTTCAAGCTCAGGGGCAGGGAACACATCGAGATCGACCAGGCCGTGCCGGGCGACATCGCCGCGGTCGCCAAGGTCGACGACCTGCATTTCGATGCGGTCCTGCACGACAGCCACGACGAGGACCAGATCCACCTGGCGCCGCTGGACTTCCCCCGGCCGATGTTCGGGCTGGCGGTCAGCGCCACCCGCAAGGGCCAGGAACAGAAGCTCGCCGCGGCCCTGCACAAACTGGCCGAGGAGGACCCCTGCTTCGTCGTCGAACACGAGGCCGAGACCAACGAGACGGTGATCCGCGGCCTGTCCGACCTGCATCTGCGGGTGAACCTGGAGCGGCTGCAGGAGCGGCACGGCGTCGAGGTCGCGTCGCGGCCGCCGCGGATCGCCTACCGCGAGACCGTCAGCGGCAAGGCCGAGGGGCATCACCGGCACAAGAAGCAGACCGGCGGCGCCGGCCAGTTCGGCGAGGTGTTCCTGCGCATCGAGCCGCTGCCGCGCGGCGGCGGCTTCGAGTTCGTCGACGAGGTCAAGGGCGGCACCATCCCCGGCCAGTTCCTGCCCGCGGTCGAGAAGGGCGTGCGCCAGGTGCTGCAGGGCGGCGCGCTGGCCGGCTACCCGATGCAGGACATCCGGGTGATCGTCTACGACGGCAAGCACCACCCGGTCGACAGCAAGGAGGTCGCCTTCGTCGCCGCCGGCAAGAAGGCCTTCCTCGACGCGGTGCAGAAGGCGCGGCCGCAGGTGCTGGAGCCGATCGTCGACCTGGAGGTCAATGCGCCGGAACAGCACATGGGCGACATCAGCGGCGGTCTGGCCTCCAAGCGCGCGCGGATCAACGGCACCGACGCCCTGCGCGGCGGCGAGATCGTGGTCAAGGCGCAGGTGCCGCTGTCGGAACTGGAGGGCTACGCGGCCGAGCTGAAGTCGGTGACGGCCGGACGTGGCCGCTACTCGCTGGACTTCAGCCACTACGAGCCGGTGCCGGCGCAGGTGCAGCAGAAGCTGGTCGACGCCTACAAGCCGCATCACGAGGAGGATGGATGAACGGGAACGCGACCCATCCCAAATACCTGGCCTACCTGCGGCAGCGCCAGCAGCTGGACGAGCGCCTGCTGGCGGTGACCGAACGCTATGAAAAGGCGCTGCTGACGCTGTCCGGCGGCGCCATCGCGATCTCGCTGACCTTCCTGGAAAAGATCGCGATCGCACCGACGGCGGCCAGTGTGCCGGTGATGGGACTGTCGTGGCTGTTCCTGGTCTTCGCGGTCCTGCTCGGGTTCGTGTCGATCTACTTCTCGTCGGTCGCGGTGGAGCGCGCCCGCGCCGAGAACGAAGACGATTACGCCAACTTCCTCCGCGCCGAAAGCGGATCTGGAGAGGGCCGCAACCCTCCACCCGGCCGGGCAAGATTGCTGTCGACCTATATCAAGCGCTGCAGCTTCGCGGCGACCGCCTGCCTGGTGGCGGGCCTGTTCCTGCTGTGCACATTCGCGACACTCAACCTGTTTTCGAGCACCGCTCAAGGAGAACGCAGCATGCCCGACCTCGAACACACCCCATTGCAGGGCCCGCAAGGACAGGCCCCCGAAGACACCCACAGGGGCTCCTACACCCCCGAGCGCCAGGAGCAGGGGCCGCCTGCGGGCAAGCCCGGCGAGAACGGCGGACAGGACCAGGACGATGCCTCCGATGGCGGCTGAACACGGCGATCGCGGGCACCCGGCGCGGCGCAAGGACGGCTGATGGGCAAGGCACACCGCCTGGCCGAAGCGCAGCGGCTGGAGGACATCCCCAACATCGGCCCGTCGATGGCCGACGACCTGCGCGCGCTCGGCATCGACGCGCCGGCGGAGCTGCGCGGCCGCGACGCGACCGGGCTCTATCTGCAGCTGTGCGCGCTGACCGGCCTGCGCCAGGACCCCTGCGTGCTGGATACCTTCATCGCCGCGGTCGCGTTTGCCGAGCACGACGACGCGCGCCCGTGGTGGGACTTCACCGCGCAGCGCAAACGCGACTGGCCGGCGGTCGAAGCGCGTCTGCCGGCCGACCTGCGCCGCATGCGATGACAGCCGCGTGGAAGAGGCCCATCGTCAACCGCTCGCTTCATGAGGCTTCCACGGCGATGATGGAACGCTGTCGAACGTCATCCGTCGTACGGAGCTGGAGCCCCATGACGCCGAACCAGGTGCCGAGCCACCGACCTCCACCCGCGGGCATCGCCGGCGCCGCGGCGATCATCGCGATCGCGCTGGCGGCGCCGTCCGCAACGGCGCAGACGCCATCGCAACCGCCCGACCTGTCGCCGCTGGAAGGCCGCACCCGGGTCAGCTACGAGTACCGGCTGCCGGAAGGCCATCCGGCCACCGAAGCGATGCGCCAGGCGATCCTCGACGCCGCCACCCGCCAGCGCGACAACCAGGGCGGCGATCTCTACATACGCTACTCGACCCTGCGCGGAGGCGTCTTTCCGCACGACGGCGCACGCCCGCTGCCGCCGCGCGACGCGTTGCCGGAACAGGGCGTCTCCGGCGACCGCTTCTCGGCCAGCGTCTGCGGCAACCGCCGCCAGCAGCGCTGGGATTTCGTGTGGAGCGACGGCACCACGCCGGGCTGGCGGCTGATCGGCTACCACAACCACCGGGTCAAGCGCTGCGAGCCGGGCTGGGAAGCCAACCCCTGACCCGTCGCGGCGTCATCGTCGCGCGATCACCGGACGGAGTCGGCAGGAGCGGCACAAGCCGCGGGGGCCTACCCAAGAAAGCTCCATCGCGGCTCACGCCGCTCCTACGGGATGCGATCTAGCACGCCCCCCCCCC
>NZ_VICD02000219.1 GCF_006546735.2 Marilutibacter maris
CCAAGCTGCCGCCGGTCCGGCGCGAGCGCCGCGGCGAGGTGTTCACCCTGTCCGGCGATGCGTTCCGGTCCGGGCGCTCGGCCCTGAGCGGCTCCGGCGACGGCCATGTCCGGGCGCTGGCGGCCTACATCCAGGCGCTGTCCGGCAACCGCACGGTGCGGGTATCCGGGCAGGGCGCGAGCGTGGTCAGCGATGCCCTGGTCGCCGCGGGGATCGCCGCCGGCCAGTTGCGCGTCTCCGATGGCGGCGGCAATCGTGTCGAGGTGGTCGTTCCGTAATTTTTCCTTGGGCGTCAATGGCTTGGGGTTGGGTTTGGGGCCGGTCCGGTGGCCGTGGCGCATGCCGGTTCCGTTCATCCACCGGTGCTTGCCGGCGGCTCCGGCGAGGAGTAGGGTCATATATCCAAGCGGCCTCCATCCGCTTGGTGACGAGCCCGGCCCGATGAAGCAGACGCCCTCTCCGTCGACCCCCGCAGCCCTGTTCAGGGCCGCGGCGGGGACGTGCGGACAGGGTCGACAAGGATGCCTCGTCCTGATCCATCCCCTGCCGGGCCACATCGCTGACCTGCGTGACGCGCCTCGACCCCTGGTCGGGGCGTTTTCGTTTGCAGGCCCTCCCTGACAGCCCGGCCCCGGCCGGACGTAATCCCCCGCAATGCTGAAGGAGGTTTCCATGTTCGAAGAGCAGCCGCAGCCCGAGATCGAGGCGCTGATGAAGGCCGATCCGGAGTTCAAACAGCTGTATCAGCGTCACAAGCTGCTGGACAAGAAGGTGACCGACGCCGAACTGGGCGTTCTGCCGATCGACGATGTCACCCTGAACCAGATGAAACGCGAGAAGCTCGCCGCCAAGGATCGCTTGCTGCGGATGTACGACGCCCAGCACTGATGCCCGGACGGTGCCCGGCCGACTCCGGGCATCGCCCCTGTGCCGGGGCGACGTCGAAGCGTGTTTTCCGGGCGGCGGCGCCTCCTCGTCGGTGCCGCTGCCCAGAACCCGGAGCCGCCGCGGCTGCATCCGCAGCCGCGGCGGCTGTCCGGCCCCGATCTGCGTTCCCATCCCCGTCATCCATGCCATCGCCGCGCCCGCGTGGCGCGCCCGGGCACGGCGCCGCCGGTCCGCCGGTTAGAATTCCCGTACCCGCCGCAGCGACGCGGCCTCAGGAGACCGGGCGACCCGCATGGCCATTCACGATTCCGTACTCGAACTGATCGGCGCCACCCCGATCGTCAAGGCCCAGCGCCTGGATACCGGCGTTTGCGAGCTGTATTTCAAGCTGGAATCGCAGAATCCAGGCGGCTCGATCAAGGACCGGATCGGCCTGAAGATGATCGAGGCCGCCGAGGCCCGTGGCGACATCAAGCCCGGCGACACCCTGGTCGAGGGCACCGCCGGCAACACCGGCATCGGCCTGGCCCTGGTCGCGCAGCAGAAGGGCTACAAGCTGGTCCTGGTGGTCCCGGACAAGATGAGCCGGGAGAAGATCTTCAATCTCAAGGCGATGGGCGCCCAGGTCGTGCTGACCCGTTCCGATGTCGCCAAGGGCCACCCCGACTACTACCAGGACATGGCCGAGCGGATCGCCCGCGAGACCCCGGGGGCCTATTTCATCAACCAGTTCGGCAACCCCGACAACCCGGCCGCGCACGAGTACGGCACCGGTCCGGAAATCCTGGCGCAGATGGCCGACGTCGGCGGGCTGGACGCGATCGTGTTCGGCTGCGGCAGCTCGGGCACGATGAGCGGGCTGTCGAAGTGCTTCGCCGAACACTCGCCCCACACCGAGCTGGTGCTGGCCGACCCGGTCGGCTCGATCCTGGAGGAGTACGTCAACCGCGGCACCCTGTCGGAGAAGTCGGCCAGCTGGATGGTCGAGGGCATCGGCGAGGACTTCCTGCCGACGATCTCCGACTTCAGCCGGGTCAAGAAGGCCTATGCGATCAGCGACCAGGAGAGCTTCCTGACCGCGCGCAAGCTGCTGGAGCAGGAGGGCATCCTCGGCGGCTCCTCGACCGGCACCCTGCTGGCCGCGGCGCTGCGTTACTGCCGCGAGCAGACCGAGCCGAAGAAGGTGCTGGTGTTCGTCTGCGATACCGGCAACAAGTACCTGTCGAAGATGTACAACGACTACTGGATGCTGGACAACGGCTTCCTGGAGCGCGAGCCCAGCGGCGACCTGCGCGACCTGATCCTGCGGCCGTACGCGCAGCGCGACACCGTGGTGGTCGGTCCCGCCGACCTGCTGGTCACCGCCTACCAGCGGATGAAGCTGTACGACGTCTCCCAGTTGCCGGTGATGGACGGCGACGTCCTGGTCGGCATCGTCGACGAGAGCGATGTGCTGCTGCACGTCTACGGCGACGAGGCGCGCTTCCGCGACCCGGTCTCCACCGCGATGGTCAGCAAGCTGGACAAGGTCCAGGTCGGCGCTCCGATCGAGTCGCTGCTACCGATATTCGACCGTGGCCATGTCGCCATCGTGATGGACGGCGAGCGCTTCGTCGGTCTGATCACCCGCATCGACCTGCTGAACTACCTGCGCCGGCGGGTGCAGTGACGGGCGTCGCAGGCGTGGAATTCACATGCCGTTGACATCACATTTCACCCACCGGGATAGCTGAATACCAGCGTTCCGGCGGGTGCCGATGTGCGGATGGCCGAGGTAAACTTAGCGGTCGCCGTGCCCGCGGGCATGGCCCCGCAGCGGGAACAGGCAATGACACAACGACATCCGGACGGCGAAGCGCGCAGGCCCGGTCTGGGCACCCTTGCGATCCACGCAGGGCAGGCGCCCGATCCGAGCACCGGCGCGGTGATGACGCCGATCTACGCGACCTCGACCTATGTACAGGCCAGCCCTGGCGAGCATCAGGGCTTCGAGTATTCGCGCACCCACAATCCGACCCGCTTCGCCTACGAGCGCTGCGTCGCGGCGCTGGAAGGCGGCAGCCGCGGCTTCGCGTTCGGCTCCGGCATGGCCGCGACCTCGACGATCCTGGAGCTGCTCGACGCCGGCAGCCACGTCGTCGCGATGGACGACGTCTACGGCGGCACCTACCGCCTGTTCGAGCGCGTGCGTCGCCGCAGCGCCGGGCTGGAGGTCAGCTGGGTCGATCTCAGCGACGCCGCCGCGTTCGAGGCGGCGATCCGCCCCGAGACCCGGATGGTCTGGATCGAGAGCCCGACCAACCCGATGCTGAAGCTGGTCGACATCGAGCAGATCGCCGCGATCGCCCATCGCCATGGCCTGTTGGTGGTGGTCGACAACACCTTCTGCTCGCCGATCGTGCAGCGCCCGTTCGAGCTGGGCGCCGACATCGTGATGCACTCGGCGACCAAGTACCTCAACGGTCACTCGGACATGGTCGGCGGCATCGCGGTGGTCGGCGACAACGCCGAGCTGGCCGAGCAGATGGCCTTCCTGCAGAACTCGGTCGGCGCCGTGCAGGGGCCGTTCGACAGCTTCCTGGCGCTGCGTGGCCTGAAGACCCTGCACCTGCGGATGAAGGCGCACTGCGACAACGCGCTGGCGCTGGCGCAGTGGCTGGAAAGCCATCCCGCGATCGACAAGGTCATCTACCCGGGCCTGGCCTCGCACCCGCAGCACGCGCTGGCGAAGCGCCAGATGGACGGCTTCGGCGGCATGATCAGCATCGTGCTCAAGGGCGGGGTGGACGCGGCCAGGCGCCTGTGCGAGCGCACCGAGCTGTTCGCCCTGGCCGAGTCCCTCGGCGGAGTCGAGAGCCTGGTCAACCACCCGGCGATCATGACCCACGCCTCGGTGCCGCCCGAACGCCGCGAGCGGCTGGGCCTGAGCGACGCGCTGGTGCGGTTGAGCGTGGGGGTGGAGGATATCCAGGACCTGCGCGACGAACTGGAGCGGGTGTTGGACGGCGATGTCGGAGGAGAGTCCCCGGCATTCGGTAGTCAGTGAGGAAATTACGAAAACGGTATGGAAACGAACAAGAAAACAAAACCAGTATTCATTATCGGTGCGCCCCGCTCGGCGACTTCCGCCATGGTCTGGGCTCTCGGGCAGCATCCGAACATCCAGCCGATGCCGGAAACCGCGTGGATCGCGAGCTACGGCGTGGGTGCTTATCTCTCATACCTGAAGGGATCGGAGCGGGAGCGCTTCTCTCACCTATCGAACGTCGATTACCCACTGGAGCCGTTCATGCGACGGGTCGGTGAATCCGTTGATGCCATAGTCCGCGATGTATTCGCGGTTCGTTGTGAACGCTTCTACGGCGACTACAGGACCACCGGCGTTTTGTCCGTCAATCCTAGGCATCCGAACCCGAATCTACAGATCTTGCGCTCTGTCGACGACGCGAAGCAGCGCTGGATCGACGGCACGCCGATGAATTCGCAGTTCATCTGGATTCTTGCGCAGATGTTTCCGGAGGCGCGCTTCATCCACAACCTGCGTCAGCCGCACGAGGTGGTGACCTCGCTGGAGGGCTTCGCGACCGTGGGCGCCGACCCGCAGCCTCTCACCCAGGGGCTGGAAACCTGGATCCAGCATACGGAGAACGCCTGGTTCGCGGAGCGTGCATTTGGAAATGCCAGGGTGTTTCGTGCGGACTTCCATCGGATTGCGCAGGAGCCCGAGGAGTTGCTCGCCGAGATTCTCGAGTTCCTGGGGGAAGATTTCGATCCGGCCTGTCTGCTTCCGCTGAAGCATCGCTTGAATTCGTCCGAAGTCGACGCCAGGCGAGAGGAAACTCTGCAGAGGCTTCGTGACCTGAGGGCATTCCAGACCGCGGAGGCGCTCTACGGACAGATCGTCGAGAAGAAAGTCCAGCGGCAACCCGACGTGGAAGCCGAAGCCGTTCTTGAACGTCGTTTTCTCGACTATTGCCACGAAAAAACTCTTGTCTGATTGACTGAGTCCTCGATCTCTCCCGGACTTTCGAGCAACCTAATGAGCCTCGATCCAAGAATAGAGCAGAAAGGTGTATCGTCCCGGATCTCCCGTCGGGCGGTCCTTGTGCTTGGCATGCATCGGGCTGGCACCTCGGCATTGGCAAGAGTCTTGTCGATACGCGGAGCGGAACTGCCAAATGAGTTGATGCCGGCCAATGAGGGTAACCCTTCTGGGTATTGGGAGCCTCGTGCGATCGTCGACTTTAATGATCGCCTTCTTGCCTACTTTGGCGTCGAATGGAACGACCCGTTCGCTGCAGAGCAGATATCCCCTCATGGCGCAATTCCTGAACGTTTCTACCAAGAGGCGGCCGGGATCGTGGAGAGCGAGTATGGCGATGCTGAGCTGCTCGTTCTCAAGGATCCTCGTTGCACTCTGCTTCCCGAGTTCTGGAACGAGGTTCTTGTTCGTCTGGGTATTGAGACGGTGGTCGTCGTCATCATGCGCCCCTATCTCGAAGTGGCCGAATCGCTGCGTAGGAGGGATGGAACCGCATTGACCGCCGGTGTCATTCTGTACAACTCCTATGCGGCGCAAAGCATCGCGTTTGGTTGCCGGCACGACGCGACATTCATCACCTACGAGCAACTGCTCGGTGATTGGCGCGGCACAACCGATCGTATCGCCGTCCAGCATGGGTTCCAGTGGCCCCGGGGTGGGGCAGCGGCGGCCGCGGAGATCGAGATGTTTCTCCAGCCGGGCGCCGGGGTGGCTGAAACACGGGTTGGCGGGATTCCGCCAGCCCTGCAGGGAATGGCCGACGCCTTATGGGAATGGTTGAAGGCGAGCGCTTCGGGCGAGCCCGTGGCGGATGTTGCGCCCGTGCTCGCCGAACTGGAGTCGTTGAGTGCGCTGTACGCGCCTGTGCTTGCGGAAAGAACGCTGCGCATGCAGCGAATGGCAGCGCGGATTGACTTCCTGGAATCGCGTGAGAAGGAGCTTCACGCCATGTTCGAGGACTCGCAGGGTACGCTCGCGATTGCGGCGGTGCAGCGCGATGAAGCGCTCAAGCAGCGCGACGAAGTGCTCAGGCAGCGCGACGAGCTGACGGCGCGAGCTCACGCGCTGGAAGCCGTGGAGGAAAAATTCCGACAGATCGTCGACCACCGCGATGAGCTGACGGCGCGACTTCAAACGCTGGATGCCATGGAAGAAAAGTTTAGGGAAGTCGTCGGCCAACGCGACGAGTTCCAGAAAGACAGGGACAAGCTTCTGGATTTGTGCAGGGAACTGGAGAAAAGCGAAACCCGGATCATGGAGCGTGTCGAAGCTCTGGAGAGCTCGAAGGACGAACTGCTCGCGCATATCGAAGCTTCGGACGCATTCGTCGAGAGTCTCTGCGACGTCCTGGACGATGTAGATGCCCGTACCCAAGGCGTCCTGGACGAGCGTGCGAGCGTCAAGATCGATCGGGAACAGTTGCGTAGCAGCCTGTTCGACTTGAAGAATGAGCTTGCAGAGACCGAGGCGCTTGTCGTCGATACGGAAGCCAGATATGCAGCAACTCGAGCGGAACTGGACGATGTGTTGAGCCAGCACTCGGAGCTGTGTGGCATGCATGAAGATGCTCTCGTCCGCCTTGATCGTGTCAGTTCGCAGCGCGATGCGATCATTTTCGAGAGGGATGGGTACAGAAGTCAGCTTGACCGGATCTACGCGAGCCGGAGTTGGGCGCTGACGCGGCCATTTCGCGGCGCTGCGCGATTGGGGCGTCGAGTGCTGGCAGGGCCGATTCGCGCCGTACTCGGACGTGGCAGGCAACTGAGTCTGCCGCGCCCCGAGAGCTTTGGCGTGACGTCCTTGGCGGCGGGGGGTGATGCGCGTGCCGATGGTGGTTTCCATGAAGGGCTGCGGAAGTTTTTGGATGCCGAGTTTGGCGGCGCCGCAGCCATGGAGGTGGCTGCTCGTGTCCGTGGCTTCGGACTTCCCGTCGATGTGAGTGAGGTGCGTTCCGCAGCAATCACAACGCTCGATGAAGATCAGGCCTGCGCATGGGCGAGGGAAATTGCGGAGCGCATACCGCTGTCGTCGATCGACCGCTACCGCCCGGAAGTTTCGATCGTGATCCCGGTATTCAATCAGGCTCGCTTTACCCTTGCCTGTCTGGATTCCCTGATATCTCATCGAACGCGCTACTCGTTCGAGGTCCTGATCGGTGACGACGGTTCCAGTGATGCCACCGGTGCGGCGTTTGCAATCGAGATGCCGGGAGTTACCGTGGTGCGGCACGCGGATAACCTCGGATTCGTGCGCAACTGCAATGCGACGGCCACCCACGCGCGCGGAAGATTTATCGTATTTCTGAACAACGATACGCTTGTTCTACCCAATTGGCTGGACGAGCTTATCGACTGCCTGCTTGCGGACGCAGCGATTGGATTGGTTGGCTCAAAGTTGATTTACCCGGATGGTCGCATGCAGGAGTGTGGCGCGATCGTCTGGAACGACGGGTCAGCTTGGAATTTCGGTCGCTTCGACGATCCGCGCAGGCCGGAATATTGCTATCTGCGCGACACCGATTACGTGTCGGGCGCCTCTATCGCGCTTCGCAGGGACTTGTGGCAGCGGCTTGGCGGATTTGATGAGTTGTTCGCTCCCGCCTATGCCGAGGATGCGGATCTGGCGTTCCGCGTGCGCGACCAGGGACTTCGCACCGTCGTCCAGCCGCTATCGCAGATCATCCATTTCGAAGGTGTGACCTCCGGCACCGACACCAGTCAGGGTGCCAAGGCCTATCAGGTCGAAAATCTCAAGAAGCTCACGCAGCGCTGGCAGGCGGTGATAGCCGGACATCGCGCCAATGCGCAGGAGCCCGAGTTTGAGAAGGAACGGAGTGTTCGGCATCGTGTCCTCTTCATCGATCACGTGACGCCCACACCTGATGCGGACGCCGGGTCGGTCGTAGCATGGGAGGTAATGCAGTCGTTCCTCGATCATGGGTTCAAAGTGACCTTCATCCCGGAGGACAATTTCGCGCACATGGGCGCCGATACGGCGCGCCTTCAGCGAATCGGCATCGAGACGATCTATCACCCCTCGTATTCCTTCATGGCCGACTTCCTTGGGGCCCGTCATGATCCTTTTGACGTGATTTTCCTGCATCGCTACAAGGTGGCCGAGGCGCACCTGCACGATCTGCGGAGACAGTTCCCGCAGGCCAAGGTCATGTTTCTCAACGCTGACATGCACTTTCTCAGGGAGATGCGGGAGGCCGAGCTGGCTCAGGACCGGGCGGCGATTTCACAGGCGCTGAAGACCCGCAGTCGCGAGCTGGGAGTGGTCAAGAGCGTTGACTGCACACTTGTGCACTCCACCGTCGAGCTCGACTTGCTTCGAGACGAGTGCCCGGACAGCTGCTCGAGTCTGTTTCCCCTGGTGCACGACCCCGTGCTCACGCCGGTGGGGCTGGAAGGTCGTGAAGGTGTCTGTTTCGTAGGGGGCTACCGGCATCCGCCGAACGTCGATGCCGCGTTGTGGCTTGTCAACGAAGTGTGGCCCCTGGTGCTCGAAGAGCGTCCCGATGAAGTCCTCTATATCGTCGGAAGCCATGCGCCGGATGAAGTGATTGCGCTCGGAGCCGAGAGGAATGTCGAGTTTGTCGGCTTCGTCGACAACCTGGATGCGTTCCTGGAAAAGCGTCGGGTTTCGGTGGCTCCGTTGCGATACGGCGCCGGCGCGAAAGGAAAGGTCGCGTCCAGTCTGGCCCAGGGTCTTCCCGTGGTATGCACGACGATCGCGGCTGAGGGCATGCAGCTGACGCCGGATAAAAATGTGCTGATTGGCGACTCACCGGCTGAGCTGGCTCGCCATCTGGTAACGCTGTTGTCTGAAAGCGAGATCTGGGGAGTCCTGGCGGACGAGGCGATTCGATATGCCGATGAGGTAACCGCTCGACGCCATGCCCGGTACCGCATCAGGAGTCAGCTTGAGCACTTGGGCGTGATCTAGTTCCGTCCCCCTAAGTGACCTGGCTTCGTCGCCGCGGGCAGGTCGCGCTGATGGGGGGGCTTTGCCGTGCGAATGTCGCGGGCATCATACCGTTCACGCATCGCGTTCATTTGCCAGGCAATCGTTGGTGTCGCGATGCCATGTCTGTTCCCGGATCGCGGGCGCGGGTGCATCCGTGAAAGCTATGCGTCCTGGGACGTCGTCACACTGCCTAGAAGCTCGCCGTCAAAGTCGTCGTAGAGCCTGAATTCCATGCCTGCGCGGATCCACGCGCCAAGCGTGCGCTCCCCGTCCGCGGGGCCTGTGCCGATCAACTTCTCCTCACCGTTGGCAAGCCGCACTGCCAATCGCGTGCGGGACACGTTGAATCTGGCGACATTCCAGATCAGTTGGACCTTGGTGGATGCGGGGTCGGGCGATGAAGTGCAGGGGAGCTCGCGGAGCTTCAGCACCCCGTCCGGAATCGGAAGCCGTGGTTGCCTGGACGCTTCCTCTAGCAGCAGGCGCTGCGATCGAGTCTCGTCCTCGTAGGCTTCCAGTACTTCGCTGGTGGAGCCGTATGCCCTGATGCGTCCGTCCTCCAGCCAGAGGCATTCGTCGGTGACTCGACGCAACAGGGAGTTGTTGTGCGAAGCGACGACACAGATATGCGCTGCTTCCAGCACGCTGTTCATGCGATTGACGACCTTTTCCTGGAACTCAGCGTCGCCGGCCCCGATCCACTCGTCCATGATCAGGATGTCATGCGCGAATGTCGTCGTGATCGCAAACGCGAGCCTAAGCGCCATGCCCTGCGAGTACGTGCGCAGGGGCATGTCCAGATAGGGCCCCAGGCCGGTAAAGTCGGCGATCTCACTGACGACGGCGTCGATCTCGCGTCGCGACCGTCTCGCCATGAGACCCTTGAGAACGATGTTTCGATAACCTGTGGCTTCCTGCCGGAACCCGATTGTCATGTTGAAGATGCCAGACACGCGTCCCTGGGAAGTCACCTGGCCACGCTGAGGGTGATACAGGCCGGCAAGTGTACGCAGCAGTGTCGATTTCCCCGACCCGTTGTGGCCGATCAGGCCCAGGCGCTGGCCAGAGGTGAGGGACAGGCTGATGTTGTCGAGTGCCCGAATCCATGTCCCGCCGTTATAACGAACCGGAGAACCTCCCAACCGGGGGTGCTCAGCTCCATGCAATGAGGAATGGGATGTATCGATTCCCTTTGCCGGGAAATACAAACTCACGGAATCGGCGCGCAGGTACATGTCAGATCCAGAAGATAAGACTGGAGCGGGAGCGTGCATAGGCGAGTATGCCGGCAGGAAGTCCCGCCAGGTTGATGCCCGCTACGACGAGCCAGCTGTCCAGCGGGACATTCCCGTACAGCAACGGCTCTCTAACGATGGCCACAAAATGGGAAGCCGGATTCCAGACTGCAATCGACGCCAGCATTCCATTCGTCGACGGAAGCCACAGGATGGGAGTCGCGAAGAACAAGAGCCGCATGAAGGTCTGTACGGCATGATGAAGGTCCCGATAGTAGACGCAAAGCGGTGCCAGCAGCGCCGTCAGCCACACCGAACATAGTGCGTAGGCCAGCAAGCCCGGAATCGCCCAAAGCATGGTCGGGCTCCAAAGCGACGGCTTGAGAGCGAGCGCCGCCACCATTACAAGGAACACCAGCATGAACGTCATGATGTTCCGCGCCACGCTTTGAAGAATGTACACGGGGTAGGGCGTTGCCGTGCCCAGGATCCAGTGGCGTGCATGAGTGTATGCGGTGCAGGCGTCGGTCATCGTTGAATTGATGAACGTCCATAGCCCGAAGCCCAGGGTCACGAAGAGGCCAAACTCAGCCGCGGGCACACTGGAAAGTTGGCCGAATATCGCGACCTTGACCGCAACGAACAGGGCGAATGAGACCACGATCCAGGCCAGGCCCAGCGCGGTTCTGCGGTAACGGTCACGCAGGTCCTCAAGTGCCAGGTTGATCCAGAGGTCGTTCATCGCCAGGGCGTCGCGCCACTCGCGCGCGGACGCGCCCCAAGGGAGATGGTGAGCTGCGGTGGGCTGGGGCGGGGAGCCGGAATCAGGGCGAGTCATTGGTGGAGTGGCTCTCGTTGCCAGGCGGTTCTGTCGGCCGAGTCCAGGACTGGGCACCGGAGCGGAGCGTTCGGCGATCGGAACGAATCGGTCACATGCCCCGCCTAAAGCGCCAGCCCCGTTGATCGAAAGCTCCTGCGGGCGCCTATCTGTATCGAGCGTGGACTGGGGGCGATCATATCATCGGGTAGCCCGTTGGAGAGCGGTTGCCGGCTTGCGCGGTGGGAGTCGGCGCTAGGACAATGAGCGACCGTCGACCATGGGTTGCCTAGATGCCACGCGTCAGACTCGTTGCCTTTCTTGCCTGTGTGCTTGCCGTTGTCAACGCGCTAGCGTTTACCTATGCGAACGCAATTCCGGTTCCTTCGGCGGACGCCTGGTATTTCATTGATACCTTCGTCCGCAAGGCCGTTGACGGGAATCTGGGATATCTGGACTTCTTCGCGCAACGTGGTGCCGGCGATCATTCCCAGCCGTTGCATAGGATCGTTCTGCTTGTCCACCTCTATGCAGGGGATCTGGACTTTCGCATGGAGGCGATGGTTGGCGTCGTCCTGGGCGTAGTCAGCTGCGCTCTGCTGGCGCACGTGCTGTGCCGTTCGATATCGGACAGCGGGATAGCAGGGAAGCTTCGTTGCGGCATCGGCGCCATATCGATTTTCCTGGTCGGTCTTTCGCTTAATGCGACGAATATCTACACCTGGTCTCTCGTCAGCTTGGCATGGATATCGTTGCTGGCATGTGTGAGCTACTGGATCGCCGCGCCCCGCTTTTCCGAAGGAGCGGGTCGGCTCACGGTGCTGTGTGCGCTGACTTTCACCTTGGGGGTTCTGATAGATGAGCTTGCCCTCCCCGCCTTCGTCGCCCTGATCTGCGGCGTGGCCGTCAGGGATGGCTGGCGTGCTCCCATCACCGCACTGCGCATGGCGATCGTGGGTGGATTGGGGCTTGCGCTCGCCCGGTTGTTCCTCCATCTGGCGGCAGGGAATGGTGCAGCCGATGCGGCCGGTGGGTCGCTCGGCGCGATGTTCGAGATGTTGTTGGGCTCCGGAGGATGGAAGGCGGTTGTCGTGCCGCTGTCCGACTCCCTTGTGCATAGGGAGCATCTCGATCGCCTGTTCAAGGACTGGGCGGTGCCTGTCGAGTTCATGATCGCCATCTCTCTGGCGGTGTTGCACATCGGTTTCTGGTGGCGAGCTTTCGATCGTACCAAGCGACCGGGTTCGAGCGTGCTCGTGATCTCTGTAGCGATGATGCTCTTTTTCTACGCGACGATTTTTGGCATTGCGCTTTCGCGCGCATCGAGTTTTGGGGCGGACTATTTCCATCAGCCACGCTATGTCGTCGTTTATCAGCTGAACCTTCTGGCCCTCATTCTGATGTTTGCGGGCAGCGGGAACAGGGCGAACGGGATCAATGGGGGCGTGGCCCGATCGGTGTGGGCCTGGCGTGCATGCATCGCGGGCGTGATCGCACTGGTATTGTTGCAGGCTCTCCTGTCCCTTTTTGCGTGGAGAAGTGCGAAGTACGTGCAGGACTACACCCGGGGTGCTGCCGAGTCTCTCGCGGCCTTGGGGCGTGAACCCGCCACCAGAGAGGAGGTGGCATGCCCGCAGATCCTTACGATCTGCAAGGCTGCTCCGGAGGTGCGTATGCGCACGATGAGCCTCCTGCGGAACAATGCCCTGTCGATCTACTCGGCGGATTTCAGGCATGCCCACGGGTTGGACGCGCTGCAGCTGGGGCAGGATCCGGCAGCGGCGATGCCGGCCGAGGATGGATCTTGCTCCATCCCGGTACTGCGCGGGGGGCCGCGTCGGATCTCCGGGGGCATTGCGTTCAACAGGCAGCCGAATGGCGAATCGGCGTTCTGGATCATGGTTCCCGATTCCGCGCCTTCCTTCCGTGTGATGTTCAGGGGCAGAGCCTTGACGACCCACCGGCGAGGAGGGCTAGTGACGTTCACCTTCGATGAGGAACAGGCTGCAGTAGCGGCATCCGGCGAGCGGCGCCTTGTCTACGACATCGAATGCGATGGCCGGGATGTTGAGGAGTTCGTTGTCGAGGTGGATGGCCGCAGCGTCGACTGACGCTGCGCCAATCTCGATGTGCGGCACCGCCTCAGGCAAGAGCGGCCATGAGGGCCTCATCTGCCTTTTCCATGACCTCGTCGAGGTTGTCTTCCAACCCGATCCAGAGCGGCATGCGCACTAGCCTCTCACTGATGCTGTCGGTGACGGAAAGCGTCCCGTTGCCACGCCCGTGCCGTAGTCCGGCCGGAGCCGTGTGGAGAGGGATGTAGTGGAACACGGCTTGAACGCCACGCTGGCGAAGGCCGTCAATGAATCGGGTTCTCGCCTCAAGCGAAGGCAACAACATGTAGTACATGTGGGCATTGTGGCCGCAATCGTCCGGTACGGTTGGCCGGCGTATCCGCTCCTCAGACTCGTGGCGTTTGGCCCAGCTGTGATAGCGATTCCAGATGGCGATGCGTCGAGCGGTGATGTCTTCCGCGGCATCCATCTGGGCCGACAGGAATGCCGCTGTGATCTCGCCTGGCAGGAATGACGAGCCAATATCGACCCATGTGTACTTGTCGACCTGGCCGCGGAAGAACTTGCTGCGATTGGTGCCCTTTTCCCGGATGATTTCTGAGCGCTCGGTGAAGCTTGCATCGCGACAGAGCAATGCGCCGCCTTCGCCCGAGATGATGTTCTTTGTCTCGTGAAAGCTCAGGGAGCCCAGGTCGCCTATGGTTCCCAGTGGACGGTTCTTGTAGTGGGACATGATGCCTTGGGCGGCATCTTCGATCACGGCCAGGCCATGACGCGAGGCGATCTGCAGAATCGTGTCCATCTCGCAGGCTACGCCAGCGTAGTGCACGACGCAGATGGCTCTGGTCCTGGGCGTAATCGCAGCCTCGATCAGGTTCTCGTCGATGTTGAGTGTGTCTTCGCGGACGTCGACGAATACCGGCACCGCACCGCGCAGCGCGAACGCGTTGGCGGTGGATACGAACGTATAGGACGGCATGATGACTTCGTCGCCGTCCCGCAGATCCAGCAGTAACGCGCTCATCTCGAGGGCGGCGGTGCAACTGTGTGTCAGAAGCGCCCTGGCGGCTCCGGTCTGCTTCTGCAGCCAGTGGTGGCATCGCCGGGTGAAGTCTCCGTCGCCCGAGAGGTGTCCCTTGGCATGCGCCTGAGCGATCAGCCAAAGCTCGCGCCCGGTCATGTACGGACGATTGAAGGGGATCATGCGTGTCGTTTCCTTGTCGGGGCACGGAGCTCCGTGCTGAGCTGCGGACGTTGCGTTCAACCCTGGCTGGATACGATGAGGCCAATGATGATCAGGGCGAGTCCGGCGACCTTCGGCCCGGTCATGGCTTCACCAAAAAAAGGCACTGCGAGGTAGCTGACGAGTATGAAGTTGAGCGCCATGAACGGATAGGCTCTTGATAGTTCAAGCCTGGACATGGCCAGCATCCAGCAAAGCGATGCGGCAAAGGCGGCAAGAAGCGCGGAGATGATCCAGGGCTTCAGCAGCAGGGCGGCGACCGGGGGCCATTTCGCGGCGAAAGCCGGCGGCGCTGATGTGCCGGAGGTGACCTGCCACTTGATGACGAGCTGACCGTATGTGGTCAGCAGGACGGTCGCCACGACCATGGTCCATGCGAACAGGTTCTTCATCGTGCAATGCCCGGATTGTTTGAGGGGAGCGAGCTGTCTCTGCACGCCAATGGAGGCGTCCGATTCTGGGAGGCATTCATATGCTCAGGTGGGTGGGCGCTTGAGAAGATCGCAATAGCTGAGCAGGCACAGGTTCTGCCTGTCGTCGTGTATCGTGGCGACGGCCGGGATGTGTCCGCCTTGCTCCACCTCGGACAGGTAGCGGATCCGCAGCCGGTGCGGAGCGCCGCAATGTATGGGCCGCATGAAGATGAAATCGGAACGAAGGAACAGCGTGCCTGGTCCCGGAACTTCCGTGCCGAATATTCTGGAAAGCTCGGCGCCGGCGAGCATGCCGTGGGTGATCCGGGATGCGAATCCCGCTGCGCGGGCGGCCTCGTCGTCGAGGTGTACAGGATTGCAATCGCCGCTGACCTCGGCGAACTGGGCGACCTGTTCAGCGCTGAACACCAGCGACTTGTCCACCAACGCCTCGCCGGCCGACAGCATGGCGTTGATATGGACGGTGTCGAACGCGCGGGTCAGGGAGAATCCTTCGCGTGCCCAGACCTTCTGGACGGCAAGGTTCCAGACCTGGGTGGATACCTTCATTAGCTGGAATCCGCGCTTGCGGAACTCGGTCTGCGTGTGACGTATCAGGTCGCCATAGAGCCCGCCGCCGGCATGGTCCGGGTGCACCCCATAGAGCACGCCTTCACAGAGGTCTGTAGAGGCATCGAACGCGCAGGATGCGAACGCGACAATATTGCCATCTCGCCTTGCGACCCAAGTGATCCGTCCCTCGGTGTCGGTCAGGTATCCTGCGGCCCACTCTGCGTAACCGGCGAGGATATCCGTGCGATCCAGATATGGATTGGCGTGGTAATGGCTCACGTATCCGTCGAAAGTGGCTTCTACAAGGTGCTCCACTTCCGCCATGTCCGACGGGGTTGCTATCGAGAAGGCGATGTCCTGATTGCGAAGTGGACGGGGCTCGTACGACTCCAGTGCAACCTGATAGTAGACCAGCGTGTCTGCGTGAATCGGAGGCATTCCGTACTTGGAAAGCTTCTGCAGCCGTCCGGCAGACCCCGCAGGTAGGCGTAGGATGGCGACGTCGACCTGGTTGGCGATCAGCTCGCGGAGCAGGGCGCGCTCGTCTACTTTTTCAAGTGTGCCGCGATGGATGATCAGCCCGAACCTGTTGCTGTCGAGCTGCGACCGGGCCAGCAGTTCGGGATGGGAGTTCGTGCGGGACTCAACGTTCATTCGGATCCATCCTTCGGTGCGTTCAGTTGCTTGCTGATTATGTAGTACGGCCGCCCCTTGGCATCGTTGAACAGTCGTCCCAGATAGAGGCCGATGATTCCGACGCAGAAGATCATTACGCCTCCCAGGAGCCAGATGGAAGCGATGACGCTGGTAAAGCCCGCCACGGCGATGTCGCCTACGCTATATCGGTAAACGCTGAGCAAGACCACGCAGAAGGCAAACAAGGAGAAAGCTAACCCAAGCTTCACGACAAGACGAAGCGGCTTGTCCGAATAGGAAAGAACGATATTGATAGCCAGACGCAGCAGCTTTCTGAAGCTATAGCCGCTTTGTCCTTCACTACGCTCGGCGTGCTTAACCGGAACAAGTGCCTGCCTGAAGCCAGACCACTTCACCATCAACGGGAAGCATCGGTCCGACTCGGACATCGTGTTGACGGTGTCGATCACTTGGCGCGTGAACACGCCGAAGTTGGCGGTACTATGGTCCTGGTGAGTGTCGGTGAGATAGCTCAGCGTGCGGAAGAACGCATAGGAGGTGAATCTCTTGAATGCGGAGTCCTGGCGTTCGATGCGCTGCGCGAACGCAACATCGTGACCTTCACGGATTGCCGCCACCAGCTTGGGCAACTCCTCGGGAAGGTCCTGCAGGTCGCAGTCCATCACCGCGACGAGTTCCCCTCGCGCCTGCTCGATACCCGCTGCGATCGCGTAGTGTTGGCCAAAGTTGCGCGACAGCCGCAGGCCACGCACGTGTGGATGAACTGCGCACAGCTCCTCGATCCGGGACCAGGCGCCGTCGGGACTGTTGTCGTCGACGAGAATGATTTCCGCTTCCATCCCCAGTTGCCGGATGGCGATGGTGCTTCTTTCCGCCAGGGATTCCAGGCAACTCTTACACCCATATACCGGGGAGACAACTGAAAGTAGCCCCGGCTTCACATCGGGCCTGGGGCGGGTTTGCGGAGTTCCGTTCATTGATTCTTCGGTACGTGGGCGGAGTGCAACTGGATATACGCAGCCCGCCAGTCCGGAGCGGGTGAAGGGCTGCGTTCGGGGGCAGCGCCAGAGCGCCTAGCCCAGCGCGGCCTCAAGTTCCGGCAGCACCTTGAACAGGTCGCCTACCAGGCCGATGTCGGCGACCTCGAAGATCGGTGCGTCGGCGTCCTTGTTGATCGCGACGATGGTGCCGGCGTCCTTGATTCCGGTCAGGTGCTGGATCGCGCCGCTGATGCCGATGGCGACGTACAGCTCCGGGGCGATGATCTTGCCGGTCTGGCCGACCTGCATCTCGTTGGGCACGTAGCCGGCGTCGACCGCGGCGCGCGAGGCGCCGACCGCCGCGCCGAGCTTGTCGGCGAAGTCGAAGATGATCTTGAAGTTCTCTTCCGAGCCGACACCGCGTCCGCCGGACACCACCCGCCGCGCCGACTGCAGGTCGGGGCGGTCGGAGCTGCCGGCCTCAAGGCCGACGAAGCGGGTGTGGGTGGGCAGCTCGGCCTCGACCGTGGCCGCTTCCACCGTGGCGCTGCCGCCGCGCGCGGCCTCGGACCAGGACGCGGTGCGCACGGTCGCGACCACGGTGTGGTCGGCCGGCGCCTCGACGGTGACGATCGCGTTGCCGGCGTAGATCGGGCGCTTGAAGGTATGGCTGCCGTCGACCGCCATCACGTCGGAGACCTGGGCGACCCCGAGCAGGGCGGCGACGCAGGGCATCAGGTCCTTGCCGAAGGTGGTCGAGGGGCCGAACACGTGACTGTAGCCGGCGGCCAGCGCGGCGATCTGCGGGGCCTGTACCTGGGCCAGCGCTTGCGCATTGGCGGCGTTGGCGACGGTCAGCACCTTGCCGACGCCGGCGACCTGCGCGGCCTCGGCGGCGACCGCGGCCGGGTCGGCGGCCAGGACCACGATGTCGATGGCTTCGGGGTTCAGCGCCTGCGCGGCGGACACGCACTTGGCGGTGGATGCGTTCAGCTTGCCGTCCAGGTGTTCGGCGACGATCAATACCTTGCTCATTACAGCAACCCCTTCTGCTTCAGTGCGGCGACCAGTTCGGCCGCGTCCTTGACCATGACGCCCTTGCTGCGCTTGGCCGGCGGGGCGTAGGCGGTGGTCTTGAGCGTGTCGCCGGTGTCGACGCCGAGGTCGGCGAACGCGATCGTGTCGATCGGCTTGCTCTTGGCCTTCATGATGTCCGGAAGCTTGATGAAGCGCGGCTCGTTCAGGCGCAGGTCGGTGGTGACCACCGCCGGCAGATCGACCTCCAGGGTCTCCAGGCCGGCGTCGACCTCGCGGGTCACCGTGGCCTTGCCGTCGGCGACCTCGAGCTTGCTGGCGAAGGTCGCCTGCGGACGGGCCCACAGCGTGGCAAGCATCTGCCCGGTCTGGTTGGCGTCGTCGTCGATCGCCTGCTTGCCGAGGATCACCAGGTCCGGCTGCTCCTTCTCGATCAGCTTGAGGAAGGTGCGGGCCGCGGTCAGCGGCTGGATCGGGGCGTCGCTGACCACGTGGATGGCGCGGTTGGCGCCCATCGCCAGGCCGTTGCGCAGGTGCGCCTGGGCGTCGGCCGGGGCGATCGTGGCGACCACGACCTCGCTGGCGATGCCCTTGTCGCGCAGGCGCAGGGCCTCTTCCAGCGCGATTTCGTCGAAGGGGTTGGCCGACAGCTTGACGCCATCGGTGACGACGCCGGAACCGTCCGGCTTGACCTGGATGCGGACGTTGTAGTCCACCACGCGCTTGTAACCGACGAGGATCTTCATCGAGTGGGGGTTCCTGAATAGGGCTTTGAAAAGGACTTCGAAACGGAGCCCGGGACCGCTCGGCGACCGGGCCAGCCCCCAATTCTAGCGCACCGGCCGCAGCCGGCATCGGGACTCAGCCCGCGGCCAGCGACAGTCGCTGCCGTCCCTGCCAGCGCTCGCCAGGCTTGAGCGTCACCGGGTCGAGGATGCGTCCGGCCTCGACGCAGACGAAGCGGCGGTGATCGCCCGGGGCGAGATCGTCGAGTTGACGGGCCGCGGCCTCCCCTGGGTTCCAGACCACGACGTCGCGGAAACCGTCCATCTCGATCCCGAGCGTGTCGTCGCCATCCTGTAGCCGCAGCGGCGCGGCGACCTCCGGGTAGACCCGGTCGACCGGGCCGGCGAAGGTCAACGGTCCGCGCGGCGGCCGTTGACGCGGTCCGTGAAGGGACTCCAGGTAGTCATGCCCATCCAGTCCGTACAGGGCCGCGTCGCCAATGTCGCCGACCCTCAGGTAGGTGTGCAGGGCGGCGCAGAACGAGAAGGGCGTCGAGCCTGGGTTGTGGACCGTCAGGGCCAGGCACAGCGAGCGGGACGCCAGGCGGGCATGCAGTTCCAGCCGGAACGGGTGCGGCCACGCCGCCAGGGTCTGTTCCGAGGCCTGCAGCGCCAGCGCCAGTTCGCCGTCCGGTGCCGGCAGCCAGAGCCAGCGGCGGTGGCGGGCGATCCCGTGACGCGGTCCGTCGCCCCAGGCCGCGAACTGCGGAAAGATCACCGGCACGCCGCCGCGCAGCGGGCTGCCGGGGCGATGCAGGCCGGGTGAGCCGGGAAACAGCCATTCGCGGCCGTGGGCCTGCCAGTCCAGTACTTGTCCGCCATAGGAGGACGCAGCCATGGACATCCTGTGCGCTGCGGATCGCCGGATGTCGAGGACGGCATCACGATCCTGTTGGTGAGGAGGCATCTGCGTCATGCGAGAATGATAGCGGCGCGCCAGGCGCGTAGAGGGGTTGGCCCAGCGTCGACGGTATCGTGACGGCTGCAGCCCCTTCTCTCCCCGATCAACTCTTCACGGAGCGATAGATGCTTCATCCAGTCGTCCTGAGCGGCGGTAGCGGAACCCGGTTGTGGCCGCTGTCCCGGCACAACCAGCCCAAGCAGTTTCTATCCCTGATGGGCGACCGTTCGCTGTTTCAGGAAACCCTGTTGCGGGCCAGTCGTCTGCCGGAGGTACAGCCGCCGGTAACTGTTTGTGCCGAGGATCACCGCTTCATGGTCGGGGAGCAGCTCCTGGAGGTCGGGCTGTCCAACGGTGGCATCATTCTGGAGCCGGCCGCGAGAAATACCGCGCCCGCGATCGCGCTCGCAGCGCTGCATGTGCTGGAAAGCGATCCTGACGCGATCATGCTGGTTATGCCGGCCGATCACCTGATTGAGGACGAGACGTCGTTCCGCTCGGCGGTGGAGCGTGCATGGGCGCAAGCTGACGATGACTGGCTGGTTACTTTCGGCATCACTCCCGACTATCCGGAAACAGGGTATGGATACATCCGCCAGGGGGCCGAGTTGGCGGCAGGCGTGCACCAGGTTGCAAGCTTTGTCGAAAAACCCGACGCAGCGACCGCTGAGCATTACCTTGCCGAGGGTGACTATGCCTGGAACTCGGGCATGTTCCTGTTCCGGGCCGCCCGCTATCTCGACGAGCTGAAGCGACACGTGCCGGCGATGCTTGAGGCCGTTGGCGCGGCTTATGCGGGCAGAACGACGGACCTCGACTTTACTCGTCTGCCCGAGGCCGAGTTCCTCGCCAGCCCGAGTGACTCGATCGATTACGCGGTGATGGAGAAGACAGACCGTGCCGCAGTGGTGCCGGTCAGTTGCGGATGGAGCGACATCGGCTCGTGGTCGTCGCTGTGGGCTGTGGCCGAACGTGATGACGACGGCAACCTCAACCAGGGCGATGTCATCTCCGTCGACAGTACCGGGAACCTGGTGCGTGCAGCGGACCGAAGGATGATCGCGACCCTCGGCGTAGAAGACCTGGTGATCGTGGACACGCCGGATGCCACCCTGGTTGCGCGCAAGGATCGGGTCCAGGATGTGAAGATGATCGTGGACAGGCTGAAGAGCGAAGGGCGCCCGGAGCACCTTTTCCATCGCAAGGTCTACCGTCCGTGGGGCAACTACGACTCGATCGACATGGGTGAGCGCTTCCAGGTGAAGCGGATCGTGGTCAAGCCGGGAGCGGCACTGAGCCTGCAGAAGCACCACCGGCGCGCGGAGCACTGGATCGTTGTCTCGGGCGTCGCCGAGGTCACCTGCGACGACCGCGTGTTCGACCTGCGCGAGAACGAGAGCACCTATATCCCACTGGGCAGCGTGCACCGCCTGCGCAACAACGGCGCGGAACCGGTCGAGCTTATAGAGGTGCAGTCCGGCAGCTATCTTGGCGAGGACGACATCGTCCGGCTGGAGGATGTCTACGGCCGCTCGTGAGAAGCCGCGCAGCCGCTATCGGCCGTTGCCCTCCCCAGAGGATGCAAGCCGATGGCGCCCATGGGGTGCCGGTACAATGATTCGGCTCCCCAGTTATATGGGCATTGTGAATGGATGATGGCTTGGGATGGCAAGGCTGGCTGACCGTCGCGGTTATCGCTGCGACTTTGGGCTTGTTGCTTTGGGAGCGTTTCACTCCCGATAAGGTGCTGGCCGGTGCCATGGCCACGTTGATGGTCGGTGGCGTGCTCACCCCCGTGCAGGCCCTGGCCGGCTTCTGGAATCCGGGCGTGCTGACCGTTGCCCTGCTGTTCGTGCTGGTCGCCGCGCTCAAGACCACCGGCGCTATACGCTGGATTGGCGATTGGGTGCTCGGCAGGCCGCGCAGCACCTTGCATGCCCAGGCGCGGCTGGTGGGGATATCCGCTCCGCTGAGCGCCTTCATCAACAACACGCCGATTGTGGCGATGTTGACCTCGGCTGTTGAGCAGTGGAGTCGGCGCGGCGGCACCGCGCCGTCCAAACTGCTGATGCCGATGAACTACGCCACCATCCTTGGGGGCATGTGCACGCTGGTGGGTACCAGCACCAATCTGATCGTCGCCGGGCTGGCGGTGCAGGCTGGCCTGCCGGCGCTGCACATGTTTACCCCGTTCGGCGTCGGTGTGGTGGCGGCAGTGGCCGGTGTCGCGTATCTGTTGACGATCGGACGCTGGCTGTTGCCGGAGCGACGCTCGACCCTTCAACAGGCCGTCGCCGATGTGCGCGAGTATGTCGTCGAGATGCTGGTCGAGGACGACGGCGAACTGGTCGGCAAGACCATCGGCGAGGCGGGGCTGCGCCACCTGGAAGGGTCCTACCTGCTCGAGCTGGTCAGGGGCAATGCGGTGCATGCGGCCGTCAGCCCACTGATGCGACTTCGTGGCGGCGACCGGCTGGTCTTTGTCGGCAGGACCGGCGCGGTGGGAGAATTGCGCCTGCTTTCGGGATTGCGCCCGGCTACCGAGCAGGTGTTCAAGGTCGACGATGCCGGTGGCCGGCGACCGTTGGTCGAGGTGGTGTTGTCGCGCTTCAGTCCAGCGGTGGGGCGGACCCTGGTGGACTCGGCTTTTCGCAGCCACTACAACGCCGCGGTGATCGCAATTTCCCGCCATGGCCAGCGTCTGCACCGGAAGCCGGGCGATGTGGTGCTGTTGCCGGGGGACACGCTGCTGATCGAAACCGACAGCGGGTTCGTCGAACGTCATGGCCGTTCGCCCGACTTCCTGGTCGTCAGCGAAATCGACGGCCCGGCCCGGGTCGGGCAACGCAAGGCGATCGCCGTCTTGGCGATCATCGGCATGATGGTCGTCGCCAATACCCTGCTGGGGGTGAATATTCTGTTTTCGGCGCTGGGTGCCGCCGTCGCTGTCGTGGCTGCGCGCTGTGTCGGCCTGGCCGAACTGCGCCGCAGCTTCGATCTGCGCTTGCTGGCGGTAATCGCCTGCGCGTTCGCACTGGGCGCCGCATTGAAGGAGAGCGGTGTAGCCGCGCTGGTGGCTGCGCTGCTGGCGGGGTGGGCGGGGTCGGAGCCGTTCTGGACTCTCGTGCTGGTCTACGTCGCCACGATCGTATTCACCGAAATGTTGACCAACAACGCGGCCGCGGTCTTGATGTTCCCGATCGGCCTGGCGGCCGCGCAGCAACTCGGAGTGGAGCAGATGCCGTTCGTGATCGCGGTGATGATGGGCGCTTCGGCCGGCTTCATCACTCCGATCGGCTACCAGACCAACATGATGATCTATGGTCCTGGAGGCTATCGGTTCTCGGACTACCTGCGGGTCGGAATGCCCCTGTCCCTTGTCGTCGGGGGCTCGGTGTTGTGGGCGATACCGCGGATGTGGCCGTTCTAGACCCGATGTTCGCCGGGCGGCAGGCCGCTCTCCTGTCGGATACCGCTGCTCATCACCCTGCGAAGGCATTCGGTGCGGGCGCTCGCTCGCGGACCATTGCCCGAACGTACGGTTCAGTTGGGCAACGGGCGCGCGATACACTTGCTCGTCAGACCCGCCCGATCCTTGATGAGGAGCCGTCCAGATGGCCCAGCCCCCCACCGGCGATGCCAAGAGCAAACTCTTTTCCGATGCCGTCGCAGCCCTGCGGGGCGTGGTCGCCGACAACCAGACCCTCGCGGTCGGCGGCTTTGGCCTGTGCGGCATTCCCGAGGCGCTGATCGCCGCGTTGCGCGACTCCGGCGTCACCGGCCTCACCGCAATCTCCAACAATGCCGGCGTCGACGGCTTCGGCCTGGGTCTGCTGCTGGAGACCCGCCAGATCCGCAAGATGATCTCCTCGTACGTGGGCGAGAACAAGGAATTCGAACGCCAGTTCCTGGCCGGCGAGCTGGAGCTGGAGTTCAATCCGCAGGGCACCCTGGCCGAGCGCCTGCGTGCCGGTGGCGCGGGCATCCCCGCGTTCTTCACCGCCACCGGCTACGGCACCGTGGTCGCCGAGGGCAAGGAGACGCGCGAGTTCGACGGCAAGCACTACGTGCTGGAGACCGCGCTGACCGCCGATGTGGCCCTGGTCAAGGCGTGGAAGGCCGACAAGGCCGGCAACCTGGTGTTCCGCAAGACCGCGCGCAACTTCAACCCGGCCTGTGCGATGGCCGGCAAGGTCTGCATCGCCGAGGTCGAGGAAGTCGTCGAGGTCGGCGCGATCGACCCCGACCAGGTGCATCTGCCCGGCATCTACGTGGATCGCATCGTCCACAACCCGACGCCCGAGAAGCGCATCGAACAGCGCACCGTGCGCGCGGCCTGAGCGCGCCCGCCAACGAACGACAAGGAACACGAACATGCCCTGGACCCGTGATCAGATGGCGCAGCGCGCCGCGGCCGAACTCACCGACGGCGCCTATGTCAATCTCGGCATCGGCCTGCCGACCCTGGTGGCCAACCACATCCCCGACGGCGTCGATGTCTGGCTGCAGAGCGAGAACGGCCTGCTCGGCATCGGCCCGTTTCCGACCGAGGAGGAGGTCGACGCCGACCTCATCAATGCCGGCAAGCAGACCGTGACCGCTCGCGCGGGCGCCAGCTATTTCGGCAGTCATGACAGCTTCGCGATGATCCGCGGCGGCCACATCGACCTGGCGATCCTGGGCGCGATGCAGGTCACCGACAAGGGCGATCTCGCCAACTGGATGGTGCCCGGCAAGATGGTCAAGGGCATGGGCGGAGCGATGGACCTGGTCGCCGGGGTCAAGCGCGTGGTCGTGCTGATGGAGCACGTCGCCAAGGACGGAAGCCACAAGATCCTGCCCGAGTGCACGCTGCCGCTGACCGGCCTGGGCGTGGTCGACCGGGTGATCAGCGATCTGGGTGTGATGGATGTCACGCCAGAAGGCTTGAAGGTGGTGGAGCTCGCTCCGGAGGTCACCCGCGAGGCGCTGGAAGCCGCGACCGGCTGTCCGCTTGTCTGAATGAACCGCATTCCGTTCCCATATCTGCCACCGCCTCGGCACCGGGTGTAGGCAGGCGACGCAAAGTCTGTCTACACTCGGGACTATCGCTTGGGCGGTCCGGTGCGCCTGGACCCCGCGCGCCATCTTTCAAGGTATGTGGAAATGAAAAAGCATTCCCTGCGACTGGGACTGTCGCTGCTCCCCTTGGTTCTTTGTGCCTGTACGCAGGACTGGTCCGGCGGCCTGGAGTCGGCTCGCCTGAACAAGGGCGGCACCGAGATGTCCGCGGCGGTTGCCCTGGCGTCCTCGGCCGACGCGATGTCCGTGTCGCAGCGGCGACGGGATTCGGCGTTCGCCAACCATCCCGATACCGGGTCGCTGGTCCACTATGCCGCCAAGGTCGCGCCGCGCCGTACCGGGGCCTACACCTGGCATGCCGTCGACCTGAGCGAGGAGCACGCGTTCCGGGCGATGGCCAGCGGCGAGTTGACCTTCCAGGCACCGGACGGAACGCCGATCAAGCTGGCCTACCAGCGCCATATCGAGCATCCCGACGGCAACTGGAGCTGGGTCGGCGAGGCCGCCGACGGCCAGACCTCGGTCATCACCTTCGGCGAGGAGGCGGTGTTCGGCACGATTCCCCAGGGCAACGGCCAACCCCCGCTGCGCCTGACCCTCGCCGACGGCCGTGCGTGGGTGGTCTCGGCGGACAAACGCCTGCTTGCCGAGATCGACAATGAGGCGACCCGGCCGACCTCGCCCGACTACCTGATCCCGCCCAAGCGCGTGCAGGCGGCGGGTGCCGCCAGCGATGGCATGGCGGCGATGGCGGCTCCGGCGACTGCCGGGGCTTCGTCGTCCGCGACCACGGTGATCGACGTGCTGGTGGGCTACACCAACGGTTTCGCGGCCGCCCGCGGCTCGCAGTCCGCGGCGCAGACCCGTATCCGCAATCTGGTCGACATCACCAACCAGGCCTATGTGAGCAGCCAGGTCAATGCCGAGCTGCGTCTGGTTCACTCGATGCAGGTGACCTTCCCGGACAATACGGCGAACGAGGATGCGCTCGAAAAGCTGACCGGCTTCCGGGCGCCCTCGACCCAGCTGCCCCCCGACCCCGCGTTCAGCGCGCTGCGTCAGGCGCGTGAGACCTATGGCGCCGACCTGGTCGCCCTGGTACGCAAGTTCAACGATCCGGAAAACGACGGCTGCGGTATCGCGTGGCTGCTGGGCGGCGGCCAGTCCGGCATCACCCCCAGCGACGAATACTTCGGCTACTCGGTGGTCAGCGACGGACAGGATGCCGGCACCGACGGCAAGACCTATTTCTGCCGCGAGGAAACCTTCGCGCACGAAATCGGCCACAACCTGGGCTCGCAGCACGACATCGAGACCAGCAAGGGCGACAACGGTACGCCGCAGCCGGGCGCCTACGCCTATTCGTACGGCTACAAGACCAGCGCCGCTCAGGGCAATTTCTACACGATCATGGCCTATGGCGATTCCGGGCAGACCGGCTACCGCGTGTTCTCGAATCCCAACATCAGCACGTGCGGCGGTCGCGCATGCGGCACGGCCACTGCGGACAATGCCCGTTCGATCAACAATACGAAGGGGATCATTGCCGGTTTCCGTGCAACGGTGGTCCCTGGGACGAGTGGGTTGAGCAACGATGCGAATGCGGATGGCCGCTCGGATCTGTTCTGGCACAATCCGACAGCGGGCAGCGAGCAGGGCTGGTTCATGAACGGCTCGAGCTGGACCTATGGTGCGGTTGCCTCGATCAATCCGAAGTACCAACTTGCCGGTATCGGCGATTTCAACGGCGACGGCTATGCCGACCTGCTTTGGGTCGACTCGGCAAAGACGCAGGTGTGGGTGTGGACCGGTAGCGCTGGTGGAAGCTATTCGACGAACCTGTTGCGCAGTTACCCGGCTGGCTGGTCGCTCGTGGGTACCGGTGACGTCAATGGCGACGGACGCAACGATATAGTGTGGCACAACGCGTCCGCACAGAAGTTGCAGGCGTGGTATATGAACGGCGCCTCGATCCAGTACGGGCCGGTGAGCACGATCCAGAGCCAGTACCGTGTCGCTGCAGTCGGGGACTTCAACGGTGATGGTCGGGCTGACATTCTCTGGAACGATCAGGCCAAGACCAAGGTGTGGTTGTGGCAGACCAATCCAGCGGGAACATTCACCGTCAAGTTCGTGCGCGATTACCCGGCGGGCTGGACGGTTGTCGGGCGGGGCGATGCCAATGGCGACGGCCGTGCCGACGTGTTCTGGCACAACGCCACGAGCGGGAAGATGCAGGCCTGGTTCATGAACGGAAGCTCGGTGTCCTATGGCGCGGTCAAGGACATTGATAGCAAGTACCGTGTTGCGGCAGTGGGCGATTACAACGGCGACGGATTGTCGGATATCGTCTGGGTCGATCAAGCCAAGACCAAGCTGTGGATGTGGACCGCGGTCAACAGCAGCTTCTATTCGGTCCAGTTCCTGCGTGCCTATCCGGTGGGCTGGAACGTGTACGGCGGGTGATGCTCGAGGGCGCGGCGGCGCTTGCCGCCGCGCCGGGTTCCGGGGTGTGCCGATGCGCCCCGATGTGTCCGCTTGCTGTCTTCGCCGGTTCGCGACCTTCAATCGGTTACGCGCAATCCCTGGTCGGCGTTTGGCCAGAATATTGCCTGTCCTGGTCGCGGTATATGCTCCGATAGGTCGCCGGCCGCGCAACCGGGGACCGGGGAGTCCGATCCGGCAAAGCGAAGCCTGCTGCCGCCGCATTCGAGACCAGGTTGCCTGTCCCGTCGGGTTGACGGTCAGAGATTCTGATAGTTAGGCCCCGAGCCCCCCTCAGGGGTGACCCAGTCGATGATCTGGTAGGGGTCCTTGATGTCGCAGGTCTTGCAGTGCACGCAATTGGCGGCGTTGATCTGCAGGTGTTTGGCGACCGCGCCGCTGTCGTCGGCCTGTTCGACGATCTCGTAGACCCCGGCCGGGCAGAAGCGCGTGCAGGGATTGCCGTACTCCTGCGCGCAGCGGGTCACGCAGACCGAGGTGTCGGCGACCTTCAGGTGCACCGGCTGGTCCTCGTCGTGCTCGGTCGCGGCGAAGTAGACGCCGGCCAGGCGGTCGCGCGGTTCCAGCGTCCTGTCCACATAGTCCCGCTTCGGTTGCTCGTGCTCGCCCAGCCGGTCCAGCGAGGACCAGTCGGGCTTGTTCTTCAGCGTCCATGGCGACAATCCGCCGGTGACCGTTTCCCAGGCCGCATTGAGCATGCCGAACCACAGGCCGCGCTTGAAGCCGGGCTTGATGTTGCGGACCTTCCTCAGCTCGGCCATCGCGTCGGAGGCGCGCAGCTTGGCGTCGAACCCGGCCGGCGCCAGCGAGGCTCCGGCCAGGTGCTCGGCGGCCAGCATGCCGCTGCGGATCGCCTGGTGGGTGCCCTTGATCTTGGGCACGTTGAGCAGGCCGGCGGTGTCGCCGATCAGCAGCGCGCCGGGCATCTCGACCTTCGGCAGCGACTGCCAGCCGCCGGTGACGATCGCGCGCGCGCCGGCGGAGACGATGTTGCCGCCCTCCAGCAGCGGTTTGATCATCGGGTGGTTCTTCCATTGCTGGAAGGCCTCCCACGGCTTGTAGTCGGGGTCGCGATAGTCCAGGCCGCTGACGTAGCCCAGCGCGATCCGGCCCTTGTCCAGGTGATACAGGAAGGCGCCGCCGTAGGTGTGGTTGTCGGCCGGCCAGCCGAAGCTGTGCACGATCTTGCCGGGGCTGAGGCGTTCCTCGGGCACCTGCCACAGTTCCTTGATGCCGATCGAATAGCCCTGCGGGTCGCTGTCCGCATCCAGTCCGAAGCGCTTGACCAGGCGCTTGGTCAGGTGGCCGCGGGCGCCTTCGGCCAGCACGGTGACCTTGGCGTGGATGTCGATGCCGGCGGTGAAGCCGGGCTTGTGCGATCCGTCCTTGGCCACGCCCATGTCGCCGATGCGCACGCCGATCACGGTGCCGTCGTCGGCGTGCAGGGTCTCGGCAGCGGCGAAGCCGGGGTAGATCTCCACCCCCAGGGCCTCGGCCTGCGGCGCCAGCCAGGCGCACATCGCGCCGAGGCTGACGATCATGTTGCCGTGGTTGTTCATGCCCGGGGGCACCGGCAGCTTGCGGCCGCCGTCCTTGTTCAGCAGCCAGAACTCGTCGTCGGTCGCCGGCACGCAGATCGGCGGCGGATTGTCGCGCCAGGACGGCAGCAGGGCGTCGAGCGGACCGGTTTCGATCACCGCGCCCGACAGGATGTGGGCGCCGACGGTGGAGGCCTTCTCGATCACGCAGACGCTGATGTCCGGATTGAGTTGCTTGAGCCGGATCGCGAACGACAGGCCCGCCGGGCCTGCGCCGACGGTGACCACGTCGTATTCCATCACGTCGCGTTCGATCGCGGCTGCGTCGTGCGCCTGTTCGTTCATGCGGGCTGCTCCACTTGCGGCTGGCTTGTGTAACGATCCGCCATTGTCGCAAATCCGTCCCGTCTGCGTGGATATGGCCCTGACCCCGATTCCCCTGGCCGGCGCCCGGCTGTGGCTGGCGCCGCGCTGGCTGCCGGCCGGCCAGGCCGACGCCCTGCTGGCCGAGCTGCTGCGCTCGGTGCCGTGGGAGGTGCACCGGATCCGCCTGTTCGGCCGCGAGCATGCCTCGCCGCGGCTGAGCTGCTGGATCGGCGATGCCGACGCCCGCTACCGTTATTCGGGGAGCGTGTTCGAGCCGCGGCCGTGGCTGCCGGCGCTGGCACGGCTCCGCGAGCGCCTGGGGCAGACCCTGGACACGCGCTTCAACAGCGTGCTGGCCAACCGCTATCGCGACGGCAACGATGCGATGGGCTGGCACAGCGACGACGAGCCCGAGCTGGGACCGGAGCCGCTGATCGCCTCGCTCAGCCTGGGCGCGACCCGACGCTTCGCACTCAAGCACCGCGGTGAGCCCGGACAGCGGCTGACCCTGGAGCTGAGCCACGGCAGCCTGCTGGTGATGGCCGGGCAGACCCAGCGCCTGTACCGACACGCACTGCCCAGGACCCGGCGCGCGGTCGGCGAACGCGTCAATCTGACCTTCCGCCGGATCGTCTGAGCCGGACGGTGTCCGGGCCCGGCGAGGCCTCGCTCAGTGGGCCTCGCGCTCGTGCGCGTTGCCCGAGACCAGGATCCAGCCGGCGATGTCGCGGCTGTTCGCGGCCAGCGCCTGTTCGAAGGCGGCGACCACGTCGACCACCGCCGGCGCCGACGCCGGTACCGACTGCAGGAACGTGCGCGAGGCCACCACCTGCTGGTCGCGCAGGTGCAACAGCTTGGCGCTGACCTCGATCACCGCCGTTGGCGCGGCCGCGCCGTCGGCGTACTCGGACTGGAACCGGCGCATGTCCATCACCAGCTTGTAGTCGGCGCCGATGCCGCTGCCCTGGCGGGCGACCGCCTGGATCCTGCCCGAGTCCTCGAGGGCGCGCAGGATGCCGTCCAGGACCATGCTGCTGGGCAGCTTGGCCCAGCGCGCGCCCTGGTAGACCTGGATTTCGTTGGGCTGCGTGCGTACCAGGATACGCAGGCTGTCGACGGCGGGCGTGGTTTCCGGATCGGCCATGGACAGCTGCCAGCCGGCCTGCGGCCAGGCCGGATCGGGCTGCACGCGCGGGTCCAGCGAATAGCGCGAGACCGCATCCTTCGGGTCGATCGGCGCGAGGATCGAGCACCCGGCCAGCAGCCACAGCGTGGCGGCGATCATCGCCGGGCGAAGCGCGCAGCGCATGCCGCGGAGCCTCCACGAGCGAGGCGGACCGCGGCGGTCCCCGATGTGCATGCTTGATGGGTTCGGCAGGTTCGAATTGCTCGACTTGTTCATTCGGGGTCGAACTCCTTGGGCGCATCGCGACCGAGCAGGTAGCGGGTCGGATTGCTGTCGAGGCGGTCGCTGATGCGGCGCAGGTCGCGGACCAGACCGCGCAGCTCGCCCAGGGTCGGGCCGAGCTGGGCGAGGCCGTCGTTGGCGAAGCTGCCGATCGCGGCGCGATTCTCGGACAGGATTCCGTTCGCGTTGTCGGCGGTCGCGTCCAGGTTGGCGAGGGTGCTCTCAAGACGCGATACCAGGCCGGGCAGCTTGTCGACCAGCTCGCGGTCGAGGCTTTCCATCGCGCCGCGGGTGGTGGCCAGGGTCGCTTCCAGTTGCTCGCTGGAACGGCGCGCGTTGGCGATCAGCGCGCGCAGGTCCTCGCGCTGGTCGGCGATCGCGCCGGTCATCGACTCGATGTTCTGCAGGGTCTTGGCGACGTTCTCGACGTTGTCCTCGCTCAGCACCTGATCGAGCCGCGCGACCAGCCGGTTGGCGGTGTCGGCGATGTTCTGCAGCGCCGAGGGCTCGGTCTCGATGACCGGGATCTCGCGGTTGTCGGCCTCCACCAGCAGCGGCGCGCCCGGGCTGCCGCCGGTGAGCTGGATGATCGGGCTGCCGGTGATGCCGGTGATCGACATCTTGGCGCGGGTGTCGGTCTTGATCGGCGTGTCGGCCTGCACCCGCAGCTGGGCGAACACCCGGCGCGGATCGTCCGGCGCCAGCCGCAGCGACTGCACGGTGCCGATCGAGATGCCGTTGTACTGGACCGCGCTGCCTTCCGACAGCCCGGTCACCGGTTCGTTGAAGATCACCGCGTAGTTCTGCCAGCTCTTTTCCGACGAGTACTTCGCCGCCCACAGCGCGAACAGCAGCAGGAACAGCGTCACGATGATCGTGAACGCCCCGATCAGGACATAGTTGGCCTTGGTTTCCATCAGCGTCTGCCCTCACTGGTGCCGCGGGCGGCCTGCGCGGCGCGCGCGCGCGGGCCGTGGAAGTACTCCTGGACCCATGGGTGGTCGAAGCGCTCGACCTCGTGCATCGGCGCGCAGGCGACCACCTTGCGGTCGGCGAGCACGGCGATCCGGTCGCAGATAGCGTACAGGGTGTCGAGGTCGTGCGTGATCAGGAACACGGTCAGCCCGAGCGCCTGCTGCAGGGTGAGGATCAGGCGGTCGAAGGCCGCCGCGCCGATCGGGTCCAGCCCCGCGGTGGGTTCGTCGAGGAACAGCAGCGGCGGATCCAGCGCCAGCGCGCGCGCCAGGCCGGCGCGCTTGCGCATGCCGCCCGACAGCTGGGCGGGCAGTTTGTCGAGCGCATCGGCGGGCAGGCCGGCCAGCTTGATCTTCAGCAGCGCCAGCTCGTAGAGCAGGGAGTCGGGCAGGTGCGGGTGGTACTCCTTGAGCGGCACCTGCACGTTCTCGCCGACGGTCAGCGACGAGAACAGGGCGCCGTCCTGGAACAGCACGCCGGTGCGCCGCTCGATCTCGCGGCGTTGCTCCGGGTCCTCGCTGCGGGCGTCGATCCCGAGCACCTCGATGTCGCCGACGCTGGGCCTCTGCAGGCCGAGGATGGTGCGCATCAGCACCGACTTGCCGGTGCCCGAGCCGCCGACGACGCCGAGGATCTCGCCGCGGCGCACGTCCAGCTCGAGTCCGTCGTGGACGACCTGGGCGCCGAAACGGTTGACCAGTCCGCCGACCCGGACGATCGGGTCGGGGGCGGGGCTCTGGGCGCGCGCGGGGGTCGCCATCGTCACAGTCCCATCTGCATGAACCAGATCGCGGCGAACGCGTCGACCACGATCACCAGCGATATCGCCTGCACCACCGCCGAGGTCGTGCGCTCGCCGACCGACTGCGCGGTGCCTTCGACCTGCAGGCCCTCCAGGCAGCCGATCAGCGCGATCATGGTCGCGAACACCGGCGCCTTGACCAGGCCGACCAGGAAGTGACGCAGCTCCATCGTTTCCTGCATGCGCGCCAGGTACTGCTGCGGCGGGATGTCCAGGCCGTAGGCGCCGACGGTCAGGCCGCCGAGCAGGCCGGCGATCATCGCCACGAAGGTCAGCAGCGGCAGCATCACCACCAGCGCCAGCACGCGCGGGATCACCAGCAGGTCGACCGGGTCCAGGCCGAGGGTGCGGATCGCATCGACCTCCTCGCGGCTGACCATCGCCCCGATCTGGGCGGTAAACGCGCTGGCGGTGCGTCCGGCGAGGATGATCGCGGTCAGCAGCACCGCGAACTCGCGCAGGAACGAGATGCTCACCAGCTCGACGACGAAGATGGTCGCGCCGAAGTCGCGCAGGATGTTGGCGCCGAGGAAGGCGACCACCGCGCCGACCAGGAAGCACAGCAGCGCCACCAGCGGCACCGCATCCAGGCCGACCTGTTCCATGTGGTGGACGGTCGCGGTCGGACGGAATCGCCGCGGTTGCCGGAACATCCGCGTCATCTTGACCAGCACTTCGCCGAAGAAGCCCAGCAGCGCCAACAGCTCGTTCCAGTTGCGATGCACGGCCTGGCCGAGTCGGGCGAGCGCTTCGGCCACACCGTAGCTGCGCTTGCGTTGCGGGCGGTCGTCGGCGACGTCCTCGATCGCGGCGACCAGGGCGCGGTGGGCCTCGTCGAACAGGCAGGTATCGAAGTCGATCCCGCGGCGGCGGGCGAAGCGCAGCAACTGCAGGACGCCGAGCGAGTCCAGCCGGGTGACTTCGCGCGCGTCGAAGCCGGTGGTGTCCTCGGGGGCCGATTTCAGTGCCAGGCTCAGGTCGCGCGCGTAGTTCAGCGTCCAGCGCCCGCTCAGCCGCAACCGGGTCGGCTGGGCCGGGTCGAGGGTGAACCGTGGCGGGTCCGTTGGATTCGGGGTCGCGGGCATTGCGGCGAGGATACAGGCTGAAACCGTGCCGTTGGTCAATGTCGCGTCCGCGCGGGCCATGCTCCGGCGCGGTGCGATGCCAGCATCGTTCACGCAGGCGTCGGAAACGCTGTCCGGCGCGGTCGCCGCGTGCGATGCTTCCGCCATGTCCAGCCCAGCCCCCCTGAGCGCGGCGAAGTACTCCGCCCGCATCAACTTTGTCTGCGAACTCGCCGAGCGGCTGCACGCCTATGGCACCACCTCGCAACGTCTGGAAGGGGCGATCACCTCGGTGGCGGAAAAGCTGGGTCTGGAATGCGAACCCTGGGCCAACCCGACCGGTGTGATCCTGAGTTTCAGCGATCCGGAACGCCCGCCGGGCGAGAGCGACGTCACCCGGGTGATCCGGCTGGCACCGGGCGAGAACGACCTGTACCGGCTGCGCGAGACCGACCGCATCGCCGAGGAGGTGCTGGCGGGGCGGATGAACCTGGCCGACGCGCATTCGGCGATGGACGCGCTGGACGTGCCGCCGGGGCCGCGCGCGCGGTTGATGCAGGTGCTCGGCTACGGCATGTGCGCGATGGCGGTGGCCGGCCTGCTGCGGCTGCCCTGGATCGAGATCATGGTGGCCGGCGTGAACGGCCTGCTGATCGGCGCGCTGGTGCAGGCGGCCGATCTGCAGCCGCGCCTGCGCGAAGGGATCGACGTGGTCGCCGCGTTCCTGGCCACCGCCATCACCGTGCTGGTGGCCAGCCTCATCGCGCCGGTCAACCAGAACACGGTGATCATCGCGTCGTTGATCGTGCTGCTGCCGGGCATGGCGCTGACCAATGCCATCAGCGAGCTGAGCAGCCAGCACCTGATCTCGGGGGCCGCCCGTTTCGCCGGCGCGGTCACCACCGTGCTCAAGCTCGGCATCGGCACGGTGATGGCGCTGTATCTGGCCGACCTGGGCGGCCTGGAACCCGATGTGCGCGCCTGGAGGCCGCAGCCGGCCTGGGTCGAATGGGGCGCGGTCGCGCTGGCGGCCTGCGCGTTCGCGATCCTGTTCCGAGGCCATCGCCGCGACTATCCGGTGGTGATGCTGGCGGCCGCCAGTGGCTATCTGATCTCGCGCCACGTCGGCCTGGCGCTGGGCAGCCCGGCCGGCATCTTCCTCGCCGCGCTGGTGATCACCGTGGCCGGCAACGCCTATGCCCGCTGGATGCAGCAGCCCGGCGCGGTGATCCGGGTCCCGGGCATCATCATGCTGGTGCCCGGCAGCGCCAGCCTGCGCGGCCTGCTGACCCTGGTTCAGCAGCAGGACGTGGGGGCGGGCAATATCGCCCTGCTGGCGGCGCTCAATATCCTGCTGGCGCTGGTCGCCGGCCTGCTGATCGGCAACCTGCTATTGCCGTCGCGCCGGAACCTGTAGCGTCCCGAGACCGGACCCGCTCCTACGGTCCATGAGTCGTCCGGCCGCTCGAATGCCCGGGGCTTGGGGGCTTTCGGCGCGCAAACAAAAAACGCCGGCTCAAGGCCGGCGTTTCGGGTCGGGATAATCGCGACCTCGTCGGGTCGTGGATTTCCCGTTCGACCCTCACTTGATCAGGAAATCCTCGAGCTGGCGACCGGCGGCGGTGTAGGCAGCGAGCCAGCGCGGCTGCTTGCCGCGACCGGTCCAGGTATTGGCGCTGTTGGCCGGGTCGCGGTACTTCGGCGGCACCTTGCCGCCCGACTTGCGGGTCTTGCCGGTCTTGCCAGCAGGGCCGGGCTTGGCCACGCTGCCCTTGGCGCCGAACAGTTCCTCGACCGTGTAGCCCTCGGCCTTGGCCAGCGAGGTGAGCTTCTTGCGCACCGAGGCGATCGGCTTGCGCTTGGCCAGGGTGGTCTTGCGCTTCTTGGCCTTGCTGATCAGCGATTCCAGTTCTTTCGCTGACAGGGAATTGATATCGATCGACATGCAACCTCCGGGAAATCGGATTGGCGGACGGGAAAATCGCGAGGCCTGCCGGTCGGGTAATCGACGCTCAGGGCAGGCTCAGTCGCATTCCATCCATGGATAGACCCGGAATCATAGAGCGCGCGCATTAATCAGTAAATGCGCGCGCCAACACAGCTTGCGTGCTGCTCAGACGCCGAGTCGGGCGAGCACGCCGGCCCGGTCGAGATTTTCCGATTCCGCCGCGGTCCTGGCGCGATATTCGAAAGTGCCAGCGGCCAGTCCGCGCTCGGATACCACCACCCGGTGCGGAATTCCGATCAGTTCCATGTCGGCGAACATCGCGCCCGGACGCAGTCCGCGATCATCGAGCACGACCTCGATACCGGCCGCGGCGAGGTCGCGATACAGCGTGTCCGCGGCCTCGGCGACGCTGGCGTCCTTCTTCGGATTGATCATGCAGACGGCGACCTTCCACGGCGCCATCGCCTCCGGCCAGCGGATGCCGTTGTCGTCGAAGTTCTGTTCGATCGCGGCGGCAACGATACGCGAGACGCCGACGCCGTAGCAGCCCATCGTCGGCACCGCGGCTTTGCCGTTCTCGTCGAGCACGGAGCACTTCATCGCCTCGGCGTAGCGGCGGCCGAGCTGGAACACGTGACCGACCTCGATGCCGCGGCACATCGCCAGCGTGCCCTGGCCATCCGGCGACGGGTCGCCGGCGACCACGTTGCGGATGTCGGCGACCTCCGGTTCGGGCAGGTCGCGGCCCCAGTTGACGCCGGCCAGGTGGTAACCGGTCTCGTTCGCGCCGACCACGAAGTCGGCCATCGCGGCGACGTCGCGGTCGGCGACCACGCGGATCGCCTTGGCCGGACCGACCGGACCGAGGAAGCCGGGCTCGCTGCCCAGGTATTCGACGATCTCCGCCTCGGTCGCGGGCCGGTACTCGCCCAGGCCGGCCAGTTTGGCCAGCTTGATCTCGTTGACGACGTGGTCGCCGCGCACCAGCGCCAGCACGAATTGCGGGGCGCCCTCGGCGTCGGCGCCGACCACCGCCACCGACTTGACCGTGCGCTCCAGGCCGATGCCCATCAGTGCGGCGACCGCCTCGCAGGTCTTCTGGGTCGGGGTCTCGATCCTGCGCATCTGTTCGCCCGCGGCGGGGCGGGGCGCCGGCGCCGCCGCGGCCGCCAGCTCGACGTTCGCCGCGTAGTCGGAGCCGCTGGAATAGGCGATCGCGTCCTCGCCGGAATCCGCCAGCACGTGGAATTCGTGCGAGGCGCTGCCGCCGATCGCGCCGGTATCGGCGAATACTGCGCGGTACTGCAGGCCAAGGCGCTCGAATATCCGGCAGTAGGCGTCGAACATGTTGCGGTATTCGCGCTCCAGATCCTCGTCGCTGAGGTGGAACGAATAGGCGTCCTTCATCAGGAATTCGCGCGCGCGCATCACCCCGAAGCGCGGACGGATCTCGTCGCGGAACTTGGTCTGGATCTGGTAGAAGGTCACCGGCAGCTGCTTGTAGCTGGCCAGCTCGTTGCGGGCGAAGTCGGTGATCACTTCCTCATGGGTCGGCCCGTAGCAGTACCAGGCCTCCTTGCGGTCCTGCATCTTCAACAACTGGCCGCCGAACTTCTCCCAGCGCCCGGTCTCCTCCCACAGCTCCTTCGGCTGCACCGACGGCATCAGCAGCTCGATCGCGCCGGCGGCGTTCATTTCCTCGCGGACCGCGTGCTCGACCTTGCGCAGCACGCGCAGGCCCAGCGGCGTCCAGGTGTAGAGGCCGGAGGCGAGCTTGCGGATCATGCCGGCCTTGAGCATCAGTTTGTGGCTGATGATCTCGGCGTCGGCGGGAATTTCCTTGCTGGTATGGAGATGGAACTGCGACAGGCGCATCGGCGGCACTTCGGACGTGAACGTGGGAAGCGCCCATTCTGCCGTGTATGCCGGTCCGGCGCGAATGG
>NZ_VICD02000220.1 GCF_006546735.2 Marilutibacter maris
CCGGCGCGCTTCGACCCCGGCACGCCCGGCGAACTGCTGCGCCGCCGGCCCGACATCCGCGCCGCCGAGGAACGCCTGCATGCGGCGACCGCGCGCATCGGCGTCGCCACCGCCGACCTGTTTCCGCGCTTCACCCTCGGCGGCCTGATCGGCAGCCAGGCGATCGACAGCGATGCCCTGTTCGAGCGTGCCAGCGAGACCCGCCTGATCGCACTGGGCGTTGACTGGTCGTTCCTCGACATCGGCCGGGTGCGGGCGCGCATCGCCGCCGCCGATGCCGATGCCGAGGGCGAACTGGCGCGTTACCAGCAGACCGTGCTGCGGGCGCTGGAGGACACCGAGAACGCGCTGGTGCGCTACGCCCGCGCCCGCGACGAGGATGCCCACCTGACCCGCGCCGCGGCCGACAGTGCGCGCGCCGCCGAGCTGGCGCGGATCCGCTTCGAGGCCGGCGCCGCCGATCTGTTCGAGGTGCTCGACGCCGAGCGCAACCGCCTGCAGGCGCAGGACGCGCTGGCCGATGTGCGCACCCGCAGCGTCAACGGTGCGGTCGGCGTGTACCGCTCGCTGGCCGGCGGCTGGCCGTCGCGACAACCTCTGCGCGAGAGCCTGGCCGGACGCTGAGCCGGTTCATCTCGCCTCCCGATCCGTCCGTCGGCGGCTTGCGGCGCGCTCCCTCTCGCGCCGCCGCCGGCGGACGGAACCATCGACATCGCGGTATCCGCCAATGGCGCTAGACTCGTGGCATTCACGAGGAGGCGACCGATGCGGACCCTGCTGGCCCTGCTGCTGGCGCTCGTCGGCGCGGCGCTGCCCGCGCTGGCGTCGGCGCAGGCGCTGGAAGTCGAGCTGCTCTACACCGAGCAGGAGCTGAGCAGTCCGCCGACGGTGGCACCGGTGCAGATGCGTGCGGTGGCCGAGCCCGGCGAGTATCTGAAGGTGCCGCTGCCGCGCCGCAGTTCCGGCTATTGGCTGCGCCTGACCACCCACGCGGCGGTGCCGCGCGACGGCCGCCAGGTACTGGTGCTGCGCGGCGCTCAGAGCCTGGGACCGGTCGTGTTCCATCCGCCGGCCTCGGCGCCGCGGGTGATCGCACAGGGCATCGACGGGCCCAGCACCCTGCTGCGGCGCGGCTGGCAGTTGCCGCTGCCCAACGGCTGGCCGCCGGCCACGGTCGCCTACCTGCACGTGTCCGGCGATACCGGACAGGCGCTGCGGCTGGGGCTGATCGACGGCGATCGCCTGGTCCTGCGCGAACGCGCCGGCGCGCGCCTGGCCAGCGCCACCTTCACCGCCCTGGTGCTGGTCGCGATCTTCATGTTCGGGCTGTGGATCGCGCTGCGCGACCTGCTCTATCTCAGCTATGCGGCCTACCTGGCCTGCGTGGCGATCTACTCGATGCTGCTGACCGGCGATGCCGCCGAGATGCTGACGCTGTCGTGGATGGCGCCGGACAACCTGCTGGCGCGAATGGCGTTCGGCACCCTTGCGGTGATCCTGCAGCTGATCTTCACCGCGCGCTTCCTCGAACTGGCCCGGCTGATGCCGCGCGCGGCGCGGCTGGTGTCGGCGATGGTGTGGGCGCTGTTCGGCCTGTTGGCGGTGCTGCTGGTCGGCCAGGATCGCGTGGTGCGCTGGTATCCGGTGATGATCCACATGCTGCTGCTGGGTTTCATGCCGATCAGCGTCGCGGTCGCGATCCAGGCCTGGCGCAAGGGCGCCTCCTATGCCGGCCATTTCATCGCCGGCTGGACCCCGCTGTTGGCGATGGCGACGTTGATGGCCGGCCACCAGCTCGGCCTGATCGACGTGCCCTGGATCGAACGGGTGCTGCCGCTGGGCGCGGTGTTGCAGTCGGGCGTGCTGGCGCTGGCATTGAGCCAGCACGCCGCCAACCGGCACCGGATCGCGCTGCTGGCGCGGCAGTCGGCCGAACGCGACACCCTGACCGGTGCGCTCAACCGCGCCGCGATCGAGCAGATGCTCGCCGCCTGGAGCCAGATGGGCCACCTCGGCGCGAGCCGCTACGCGGTGCTGATGGTCGACCTGGACGACTTCGCCGAGATCAACGCGCGCCACGGCTACGTGGTCGGCGACACCGTGATGCAGCACGCCTATACCCGCATCCGCGGGCTGGTGCGGCCCGACGACACCGTTGCGCGGATGGAGTCGGACCTGTTCGCGGTGGTCAGCGAATGCCGCCTGGAGGACGCCGAACTGCTCGCCCATCGTGTCGTCGACGGGTTCCAGCAGCGGCCGTTCAACGTCGATGGCCACGACATCACGGTGACGGTCAGCATCGGCCTGGCGATGTCGCGTCGCGGCGAGGAGGCCGATGCGCTGCTGCGGCGCGCCACCGAGGCGCTGGCCGGGGTGCGGATCGCCGGACACAGCAGCATCGGCGTGGCCGCGGATGCGCGCGCCGGCGAAGGCCGTCGCCAGCGTGTCGGCGCGACCGGTCGCGACGAAGCCGGATGAGCGTGCGCCACCGTATCCACACGCGCATCCACGATGGCGGATCGCAACCGCGCCTGAATGCCGATGCGCGAACGTGCGCGCTGTCGTTGCGGCAGGGTGCGCCGGCGGCGTAGCTTCTGCCGCAGCACGCCGCCGAATGCGTGCGCCGACAACACACTGCGACGCATTGGCGGAGCCGCGCGCGGCTCCGTTCTTGTGTCCGCCCGCGACCGGCGCGGCCGCGGGCGTCCGTCGCGGAAGTGTTTGCCGACCCTGTCGGGCCTGTACCGTGGGCCCCGTGCCTGGAGTAGGATGCCGGTCCTTCCCACGCATCCGACGAGCCATGGCCGATTCCGACAAGCCAACCCGTGAGGACGCCGAAGCCGCCGTCCGTACCCTGCTGCGCTGGGCCGGCGACGACCCGGCCCGCGAAGGCCTGCTCGACACGCCCAAGCGCGTGGTCAAGGCCTACCGCGACTGGTTCAGCGGCTACGCCGAGGATCCGGCCGACTACCTCAAGCGCACCTTCGAGGAAGTCGAGGGCTACGACGAGATGATCGTGCTGCGCGACATCGAGTTCGAGAGCCATTGCGAACACCACATGGCGCCGATCATCGGCAAGGCCCACGTCGGCTACCTGCCCAACGGCAAGGTCGTCGGCATCAGCAAGCTCGCCCGCGTGGTCGAGACCTACGCGCGCCGGCTGCAGGTGCAGGAGAAGATGACCGCGCAGATCGCCCAGGTGATCCAGGACGTGCTGCAGCCGCGCGGCGTCGGCGTGGTGGTGATCGGCGCGCACGAATGCATGACCACCCGCGGCGTGCACAAGCGCGGGGTCAGCATGGTGACCTCGACCATGCTCGGCAGTTTCCGCGAGGACGCCCGCACCCGCGCCGAGTTCCTGCGCTTCATCGAGACCAGCACCGGCCGCTGACCGCCGTCGTTGGGGTTTCGTAGGAGCGGCAGGCCTCGTAGGAGCGGCGTAAGCCGCGATTCCCTGACGATCCCATGAAATCCGATCGCGGCTTACGCCGCTCCTACGGCATGGTCGCGTGTGACCGTGTGGCCCAGCCCCCCTGAGTGAGGGGGAACGATATCCGGCTGCGCGCGGATATCTCCCAAAGTGTGCTTCGCAAACCATGGGCCCCGCCGTTGCGCCTCCACACCCCCAATTCGCGCTGCGCGCGAATCGCCCCCTGACTCAGGGGGCTGGGTCAACTGTCCCTGTCCTGTAGGAGCGGCGTAAGCCGCGATCGGGCCTTCAAGGGAAATCTTCATCGTGGTTTACACCGCTCCTACAGGTCCTATTGGGCCGCGGCCACCACGCGCTCGGCGAGCATCCGCATCTGTGCGGGGGTGACCTGCAGGTGCGGGGCAATTCGCAACACTCCGTGACGTTGGGTAAACACGGCGCCCGCATCGGCAAGTGCGTGCGCCACCGCGTCCAGCCGCTGCGCGGCCGGTCGCAGTCCGAACAGGTGTGGCGCATGGCCGGGCGTGCCCCAGTCCTCGAGGCCGTGTTCGCGCAACACCGCGTCGAACGCAGCGGTGCGCGCGCCCAGCGCCTGCGACAGTGCGGCGATGCCCCAGTCCTGCAACTGCGACAGCGCGGCGGCGGCCATCGCCAGCTTCTGCGCATGGGCGACGCCACCGGCATCGAAGCGGCGCGCGCCGGCGCGGTACGGCGGCGGCTGCGACGGCGATGCCATCGCCGCGGCATGTTCGCGGGCGAACCAGTTCTGTTCCAGCGGCTGTCCGTGCGCGCGCCAGTGCGGCGCGGCCCACAGATAGGCCAGACCGTGGCTGCCCAGCAGCCACTTGTGTCCGACCGCGGCCACGAACTGCGGTCGCCAGCGGGCGATGTCGGCCGGCAGTGCGCCCAGGCTCTGGCTCATGTCCAGCACCAGCGCCGCGTCGCGCGCCTGTGCCCGCGCCGAGATCCGGTCCAGATCGAGCAGGGCGCCGTCGTGCCAGTGCGCGTGCGGCAGTGCCAGGATCCGGATCGCCGGATCGGCGTCGAGCGCGGCGAGCACCGCCGCGGTCCAGTCCTGGCCGTGCGCGCGCCGCACCGCGACCAGGCCGGCGCCGGTCTGCGCGCAACGTTGCTGCCACGGCAGCAGGTTGGACGGGAACTGTCCTTCCAGCACCAGCACCGTGTCGCCGGCATCCAGTTCGAGATTGTTCGCGGCCAACGACATCGCGTAGCCGACCGACGGCACCAGCGCGACGCCGTCGCCATCGCCGCGGAAGCCGTCGCCTTCGAAGATCATCGCCGCCAGCGTGCGCACCCGTTCGATCGACGCGTACCAGTCGTCCATGTCGATCCGCCACGGCGCGACGCCGTCGGCGAGCGCGGCTTCGGCGGCGCTGTGCACGCTGCACAGGCGCGGACCGTGCGCCGCACTGTCCAGATACAGCGTGCCTGGCGGCGTCGCGAACAGGTCGGTGAGAGCGTCGTGGTCGGAAAGCGGCATCGGTACGGGGTTCTACGGCATTTACGCGGGATCGCGTCGCGACATCCTGCCACCGTTGCGGCAGCAGCGTGACGGGCTATGCACGGCCCGTCATCGCGGGTGGAGTAAGCTCGGGGCCGATGACAGCGTCCATCGCCCCGTCCGCGCAAGCGGTACCGCTACATCCGCAGGCCGCCGCTGTGGCGGACACCACCGCAACCGACGAGCCCGCAACCGACGCCCTGCCGGCTTGCCAGGCGCGGACCGGCGACGCACTGGCCGCACGCTACCGCCACGTGCGTGCGCGCAGCCTCGCGCTGGCCGCGCCGCTGTCGCCCGAGGACGCGATGGTGCAGAGCATGGCCGACGCCAGTCCCGCCAAGTGGCACCTGGCCCACACGACCTGGTTCTTCGAACTGTTCGTGCTCGGCCGCGATCCCGACTACCGGCCCTACCGCCCCGACTGGCATTACCTGTTCAACAGCTACTACCAGAGCGCCGGGCCGATGCACGCGCGACCGGCGCGCGGCCTGTTGTCGCGGCCGTCGCTGGCCGAGGTGCTGGCTTACCGCGAGGCGGTCGATGACGCGATCGATGAGGCGTTCGCGCGCGATGCGCTCGACCCGGTCGCGCGCCAGGTGCTGCTGCTGGGCACCCACCACGAGCAACAGCACCAGGAGTTGTTGCTGACCGACATCAAGCACGCGCTGTGGTGCAACCCGCTGCGACCGGCCTATCGCGACGATCTGGCGACCGCGGCGGCATCGTCGTCGTCGCCATCGGCATGGATCGGATTCGACGAGGCGGTGGTCGAGATCGGCGCGCCGGCGTGGCCGCGGGCGACGGAGTTCGCCTACGACAACGAGTCGCCGCCGCACCGGGTGCTGGTGCCGGCGCACGCGTTGGCCTCGCGGCCGGTCAACAACGCCGAGTACCGCGCCTTCATCGACGCCGGCGGCTACCGCGAGCCGGCGCTGTGGATGAGCGAGGGTTGGGCGCGGGTCCAGGCCGAGGGCTGGACCGCGCCGCTGTACTGGGACGAGGACGGCGAACGCGCGTTCACCCTCGGCGGCATGCGCGTCATCGATCCGCACGCGCCGGTCTGCCACCTGAGCTATTTCGAGGCCGACGCCTTCGCGCGCTGGGCCGGCGCGCGGCTGCCGACCGAGGCCGAATGGGAGCAGGCCGCGCGTCCGCTCGCGGTCATCGGCCACTTCGCCGACGACGACCGCCTGCAGCCGTGCGCGCCGGCGGCGACCGGTCGCGGACTGGCGCAGATGTTCGGCGACGTCTGGGAGTGGACCGCCAGCGCCTATGGCGCCTATCCGGGCTTCCGTACCCTTCCCGGCTCGCTGGCCGAATACAACGGCAAGTTCATGTGCGGGCAGTGGGTCCTGCGCGGCGGCAGTTGCGCCAGCCCGCGCGACCACCTGCGCGCCAGCTACCGCAATTTCTTCTATCCGCCGGACCGTTGGCAGTTCTCCGGTCTGCGCCTGGCCAGGGACGAGCAATGACGAATGCCGCGACGATGCCACCGTTGACCGATCTCCATCCCACCCCCGACGACATCCTCGGCGACACCCTCGAGGGCCTGTCGTCGACGCCGAAGCGGCTGTCGTCGAAGTATTTCTACGATGCCCGCGGCTCGCAGCTGTTCGAGCAGATCACCCGCCAGCCCGAGTACTACCTGACCCGGGTCGAACTGGCCCTGCTGGAGGCCTCGATGCCGGCGATCGCCGCGGCGGTCAACGACTGCCCGCACGTGGTCGAGTACGGCAGCGGCAGTGGCCGCAAGACCCGTCTGCTGCTGGCCGGCCTGGCCGATCCGGTCGCCTACACCCCGATCGAGATATCGCGCAGCGCGCTGCTGGCCAGCGTCGAGCGCCTGGCCGAGGCATTTCCCGGGATCGAGATGCTGCCGGTCTGCGCCGACTTCACCCAGCCGGTGCCGTTGCCGCGACCCGAGCGCGAGGCCGGCCACACCCTGGTGTTCTTCCCCGGTTCGACCCTGGGCAACTTCACCGCCGATGCCGCCGAGTCGCTGCTGTGTTCGATGCGCAAGACCATGGGTGCGCGCGGCCAGGCCCTGGTCGGCATCGACCTGGTCAAGGACGCGGCCACCATCGAGGCCGCCTACAACGACGCCGCCGGGGTCACCGCCGCGTTCACCCTGAATCTGCTGACCCGGCTCAACCGCGACGTCGGCACCGACTTCCAGCCCGACGGCTTCCGCCACCAGGCCCGCTACGTGTCCGAACGCGAGCGCATCGAGACCTTCCTGGTCAGCACCCGCGACCAGGAGGTGCAAGTGGACGGGCGCCGCTTCCACTTCCAGGACGGCGAGGCGATGCAGGTCGAGTACAGCCACAAGTACACCGATGCCAGTTTCCAGGCACTGATTGCCCGCGCGGGCCTGAAGGTGGTCGAGCGCTGGAACGCCCCCGGCGACGCCTTCGGCCTGCGTCTGCTGCAACCGGCCTGAGGCGCGCGCCGCCAACTCCGAGGACACCGCGATGACCGAGGCACCGAAACCGCCGGCACGCTACGACGACCTGCGCGCACTGTTCCTCAACTGCACGCTCAAGCCCAGCGGCGTGGCCTCGCACACCGAACGCCTGATCGACGTCGCCGCGGCGGTGATGCGGAGCAACGGGGTCGAGGTGGAGTCGGTCCGTCCGGTCGACCTGGACCTGGCCCCGGGCGTGCAGCCGGACATGACCGCGCACGGTTTCGCCCGCGACGACTGGCCGGCGTTGAGCCGGAAAGTGATGGCCGCCGACATCCTGGTGCTGTGCACGCCGATCTGGCTGGGCGAGGAAAGCTCGGTGTGCCGGCGGGTGATCGAGCGGCTGTACTCGGAGTCGGGACAACTCAACGACCGCGGCCAGTACGCCTATTACGGCCGCGTCGGCGGCTGTCTGGTCACCGGCAACGAGGACGGCATCAAGCATTGCGCGATGACCGTGCTGTACGCGCTGCAGCACCTGGGCTACACGATTCCGCCGCAGGCCGACGCCGGCTGGATCGGCGAGGCCGGCCCGGGGCCGTCCTATGGCGACGAGGGCGCCGGTTACGACAACGACTTCACCCAGCGCAACACCACCTTCATGGCCTGGAACCTGATGCACCTGGCGCGATTGCTGCGCGACGCCGGCGGCATCCCCGCGCACGGCAACCAGCGCGACCGCTGGGATGCCGGTTGCCGCTTCGATCATCCCAACCCCGAGTACCGCTGAGCCTGCACCGCTGAGCCGCGCGGTCCGTGGCTCAGGCGGCGGCGATGTCCGCTTCGGGCACCGGCAGCCGCCGTCCGCCGCCGTTGCGCAGCAGCCGGGCGATCCCGCCGGCGGCCTCGCGGCCCTCG
>NZ_VICD02000221.1 GCF_006546735.2 Marilutibacter maris
CGCCGATCCAGAGCGTGCGCCGCGGTTCGCCCGGGTCGCGGGTGGTGTCCGGTCAGGTCTACTCGTACATCAAGGACGGGGTCCGCCACTACACCAGCAGCCGGCCGCGCAACCTGGCCAGCGCCAGCCCGGTGCGCACGATCAACTACAGCTTCATCGAGACCTGCTTCGCCTGTTCCGCGCGCAGCGGGGTGAACTTCGGCAACGTCCGGCTGAACACCTCGGCCTATAGCGACGAGATCGCCGCCGCCGCGCTGCGCTACGGGGTCGAGGAGGCGATCGTGCGGGCGGTGATCCATGCCGAGTCCGCCTACAACCCCAGCGCGATCTCGCGCGCCGGCGCCCAGGGCCTGATGCAGCTGATGCCGGCGACCGCGCGCCGTTTCGGGGTCAGTGACGCCTTCGACGCGACCCAGAACATCAGCGGCGGGGTGCAGTACCTGGCCTGGCTGCTGCGGCGCTTCAACGGCGACCTGACCCTGGCCGCGGCCGGCTACAACGCCGGCGAGGGCGCGGTCGACAAGTACAACGGGGTGCCGCCGTACCGGGAGACCCAGCGCTACGTGCAGCGGGTCGGGGTCCTGGCCGAGCGCTACCGGCAGGCCGTGGTCCAGCGCTGAGGCCCGCCGGGGCGGGCTCCGGGGCGGCCGCAAGGCCCCGCCGGGGCGCGATCGGGCTCACGGATCGCGTCCATGGATTGTCTGGCCGTTAAGGCTTCCGTTACACTTTCCCGTCTTTATGAGCCGCGAGCCGTCGCCAGTGGCGGGCACGCGGTGGACTTCGAATTCTTGTGTTTGCGGAGTGCCGGATGGCCAACCAAGGGGTCAACGATCCTATCCACGAGCCCGTCAATACCGGTCGACGCCGGTTCCTGACGGCGACCACCGCCGTGGTCGGCGCCGTCGGCGCGGGTATTGCGGCAGTGCCGTTCATCAAGTCCTGGAACCCGAGCGCCCGAGCCAAGCTCGCCGGCGCACCGGTCACCGCGGACATCAGCGCGCTGCAGGAAGGCCAGCGCCTGGTGCTGGAGTGGCGCGGTCAGCCGATCTGGATCGTCAAGCGTTCCAAGGCGATCCTCGACGCGCTGCCGACCCTGGACAGCCACCTGCGCGATCCGATGTCGGAGAACCCGGAGCAGCAGCCGGCCTACGTGCTGGAGGGCAATCCCGAGCTGCGCTCGATCAAGCCCGACGTCTCGGTCCTGGTCGGCCTGTGCACCCATCTGGGCTGCTCGCCGGAGATGAAGGCCGAGATCCGCCCCGAACCGTTCGATCCGGAGTGGAAGGGCGGCTACTTCTGCCCCTGCCACAAGTCGCGCTTCGACATGGCCGGGCGCGTGTTCCAGGGCGTTCCGGCGCCGACCAACCTGGTCGTGCCGCCGCATCACTACGCCGACGACAACACCATCGTCATCGGTGTCGATCCCTCGCAGTCCAACACCTCGGGGGCCGCGTAAGTCATGTCCAACATCATCGCCCGTACCGCCAACAACGTGATGGATTGGGTCAACGCGCGCGCGCCCGGCATGATGCCGGCGTACCGCAAGCACATGACCGAGTACTACGCACCGAAGAACTTCAACCTCTGGTACTACTTCGGTTCGCTGGCCATCGTGGTGCTGGTCAACCAGATCGTCACCGGCATCTTCCTGACGATGCACTTCAAGCCGTCGGCCGCGGAAGCGTTCTCGTCGGTCGAGTACATCATGCGCGACGTCGAGTGGGGCTGGCTGATCCGCTACATGCACTCCACCGGCGCGTCGCTGTTCTTCGTCGTGGTCTATCTGCACATGTTCCGCGGCCTGATGTACGGCAGCTACCAGAAGCCGCGCGAGCTGGTCTGGATCCTCGGCATGCTGATCTACCTGGTGCTGATGGCCGAGGCCTTCATGGGCTACGTGCTGCCGTGGGGCCAGATGTCGTTCTGGGGCGCCAAGGTGATCATCTCGCTGTTCGGCGCAATCCCGGTGATCGGCAACGGCCTGGTCGAGTGGATCATGGGCGACTACCTGCCCGGCGACGCCACCCTCAACCGCTTCTTCGCCCTGCACGTGATCGCGCTGCCGCTGGTGCTGCTGCTGCTGGTCGTGCTGCACCTGGGCGCGCTGCACGAGGTCGGCTCCAACAATCCCGACGGCGTCGAGATCAAGAAGGGTCCCAAGGGCAACCGTTGGGACGCGAACAAGCCCAAGGACGGCATTCCGTTCCACCCGTACTACACGGTCAAGGACCTGTTCGGTGTCGGCTTCTTCCTGATCATCGCCGCCTTCATCATCTTCTTCGCGCCGGCGTTCGGTGGCTGGTTCCTGGAGCACGACAACTTCGTCGAGGCCAACCGCCTGGTCACTCCGGCGCACATCAAGCCGGTGTGGTACTACACACCGTACTACGCGATGCTGCGGGTGGTGCCGGACAAGCTGGCCGGCGTGATCGTGATGTTCTCGGCGATCGCGATCCTGTTCCTGGTGCCGTGGCTGGACCGCGCCAAGGTCAAGTCCTACCGCTACCGCGGCGTGTTCTCCTGGGTGATGCTGCTGGCGTTCGCGGCGTCGTTCCTGTGGCTGGGCAAGATCGGCGCCGGCCCGGGTACCGACCCGGTCGAGACCATCGTCGGTCGCGTGCTGACCTTCTTCTACTTCGCCTTCTTCATCACCATGCCGGTGTGGACCAAGCTCGACAGGACCAAGCCGGTGCCGGAACGGGTGACGATGCATGACTGACATGATGCAGGTTCCCGCTCAAGAGCCCGCGCGTCCTGGCGCGAACGTCTCAATGAAAGGCCAGTCTTTCCAGATGATGCGTACCTTCAAGAAGCTCGCCATCCTTGCCGCCGGACTGCTGGTCTCGGCCGGCGCCCTCGCCGCCGGTGGCGGCGACCTGCAGCACGCCGGCACCGATCTGGGCGACCGCGCGTCGCTGCAGCGTGGCGCCCAGCTGTACATGAACTACTGCTCGGGCTGCCACTCGCTCAAGTACCTGCGTTACTCGCGCATGGCCGAGGACCTGGGCCTGACCGAAGAAGAGGTGATGAACAACCTCAACTTCACCGGCGCCAAGTTCGGCGAGCAGATCCAGGTCGCGATGACGGCCGAGCAGGCCGGCGCCTGGTTCGGCCAGGTGCCGCCGGACCTGAGCCTGACCGCGCGCTCGCGCGGCAGCGACTGGATCTATACCTATCTGAAGTCGTTCTATCTGGACGAGTCGCGTCCGCTGGGCTGGAACAACAAGCTGTTCCCGAACGCCTCGATGCCGAACCCGCTGTGGGAACTGCAGGGCCTGCAGCATGCCGAGTTCGGCGAGCCCGACGCGACCGGCGAGCGGCCGGTCACCGGCCTGAAGGTCACCCATGCCGGCAAGCTCGACGCCGAGGGCTTCAGTCAGGCCGCGCGCGACATCACTGCTTTCCTCGAGTACGCCGGCGAACCGGCCGCGCTCAAGCGCCAGAGCATCGGCGTCTGGGCGATCCTGTTCCTGGCGATGTTCACCTTCCTGGCCTGGTTGCTGAAGAAGGAATTCTGGCGCGACGTGAAGTAAGGCTCGCGCGGCATCCCGGGGTTCCCGGCCGACGGCCGGGGCCCCCGCGCATTGGTGCCGCGGCCGCTGCGGCACTTTACGGACGCACGCTGAACAGGCAGGCTCGGGGTCTTGGCGACCGTTCACAAGGGGTGGACGGCGTCTTCATGACCGGGGCGAGATCATCACCGCCGGTCCCCTGGAGAGGTCGATGATGGCGGCGAGCCCACGTATGCGTAATGCCCTGACACTGTTTTCCTCGACCGATTGCGTGCTGTGCCATCGGGTCAGGCTGGTGCTGTCGGCGAAGGGCGTGACCTACGATCTGATCCCGGTCGATCCGCAGAATCCGCCCGAGGACCTGGTCGATCTCAATCCCTACCACTCGGTGCCGACCCTGGTCGAGCGCGAACTGGTGCTGTACGCCGCCAGCGTGGTCAGCGAGTACCTCGACGAGCGCTATCCGCATCCACCGCTGATGCCGGTCGATCCGTTGTCGCGGGCGCGCCTGCGCCTGGCGATGCTGCGGCTCGAGCACGACTGGGTGCCGCAGGTGCAGGCGATCCAGCTCGGCAACAAGGCCCAGGCCGATGCCGGGCGCAAGCGGCTGAAGGAACTGCTGACCGCGTCGGTGCCGCTGTTCAAGGCCAGCAAGTTCTTCCTCAATCCGGAAATGAGCCTGGCCGACTGCGCGATGGCGCCGATCGTATGGCGGCTGCCGTCGCTGGGGGTGCCGCTGCCCAAGGACGGCAAGGCGATCGAGGACTACGGCAACCGGATCTTCCGCAGCCCCGGTTTCGCCCGCAGCCTGAGCGACGACGAGCGCAAGCTGAACGACCTGCCCATTTGAAACCCGCGGTTGCCGCCGGGACGCTCGCGCGACCATGAACGGTGGCCGCGGCGGCTTTGCCGTCCGCGCAACGGGTGTACCCTGTGGGCAACCGAGCCGCCGGCCGTGCCGCGCCCGCTTTCTCCATCCATCGGCGGCGCCGCCCGCCACAGCAGTTGACGATATGCCCGCAAGCGACGCCCCCGCCATGACCAGCCACCGCCCGTACCTGCTGCGTGCGCTGTACGAATGGATCGCCGACAACGACATGACTCCGCACCTGCTGGTCGACGCGACCCGGGCCGGCGTGCAGGTGCCCGCGCACGCGGTCAAGGAGGGGCGGATCATCCTCAACGTCGCCGCGCGCGCGGTGTCGCGCCTGGAGATGGGCAACGAGCTGATCAGCTTCAGCGCACGCTTCGGCGGGGTCAGCCACTCGGTGCTGGTGCCGATCGAAGCGGTGCTGGCGATCTATTCGCGCGAGACCGGGCAGGGCATGGCGCTGCCGGAGGACGCCGCGGTCGGCGCCGAAGCCGCCGATGGCGAGGCGTCCGAGCCGCTGCAGGAGGGCGAGGCGGATGCGTCGGACGAGGGCGGGCAGGAGGCTCCGGCCGCGGCCCCGTCGCTCAGTGCGGTGCCGAGCGCGTCCTCCACCGAGGGCGATGACGACACCCCGCCCAGCGGACCGCGCCGCACCGGGCATCTGCGCATCGTCAAATAGTCCGGTCGCGATCTCCGGGCTGGGGCCGGGAACCCCAAGACTTGCTGCGCAAACCCTGGGCCCTGCCGTTGCGTCTCCACATCCCCATTCGTGCCTGCGATGCGAAGGGGGCTGAGGCCGTGCTGTATCGCATCCCGTAGGAGCGGCGTAAGCCGCGATGGGGCGCTCCGATGAAGGTCCGCTCGCGACGTTCCGCTGCTACGAGAGCTCCCGCGACGGCAGTACCGGTCCGCTGAAGGTCACCAGCCGATCGCCGCGCAGGGTCAGTCGACCGCTGTGGCGGTCGTCGCCGTTGAGCGAATAATCGAAGCGGAAGGTCCGCTCCAGCCCCAGCCAGCCATTGTCGTGGCGGCACAGGCGCAGGTCGGTCACGTGCACGGTCTGGTCCAGCCACTGCACGCCGGCGGCCTGGCAGGCCTGGCGGCCGAGCCGCTCGGCCTGTTCGGCGGCGGCGCGGGACGCGTTCCACCAGGCATAGCCTAGGGCGCCTAGGAGCATCAGCACGATCGCGGTGGGCATGGGCGCTTGTGGACTGAGGGCATCGGGCCCGGTCAACCCCAGATGCTGGCGGCGGCGACCGGGATCAAGAGGGCGGTGGGGTTCAGCCCGGCGGTGGGCCGAGCTTGAGCGACAGGTCGATCGCGCGGACGTGCTTGGTCAGCCCACCGATCGAGATGAAATCGACCCCGTCCTCGGCGATCGCGCGCAGCCCGGCCAGGTCGACGCCGCCGGACACCTCCAGCGGGATGCGGCCGTCGAACGGCGTCGCGCGTGCGATCGCGACCGCCTCGCGGCGCATCTGCGGGGTGAAGTCGTCGATCAGCACACGGTCGCAGCCCTCGGTCAGGGCCTCGCGCAGTTGCTCGATGGACTCGACCTCGACGATCAACGGCAGCGTCGGCTGCATCGCGCGCGCGGCGCGGATCGCCGCGGTCAGCGAGCCGGCGGCGCGGACATGGTTTTCCTTCAGCATCACCGTGTCGTACAGGCCCATCCGGTGATTGACGCCGCCGCCGGTACGGACCGCGTACTTCTGCGCATGGCGCAGCCCGGGAAGGGTCTTGCGGGTGTCGAGAATGCCGGTGCCGGTGCCGCGCACCGCGTCGACATGGGCGGCGGTGATGGTGGCGGTGCCCGACAGGGTCTGCATGAAGTTCAGCGACGCGCGCTCGGCGCTGACCAGGGCGCGATTGCGGCCCTGCAGGATCGCCAGCACCGTGCCGGCGGCGACGCGGTCTCCCTCGCTCACCCGCCAGTCGATCCGGACCTCGGGGTCGAGCGCGCGGTGGCAGCCCTCGAACCAGGGCCGGCCGCAGACCACCGCGTCCTCCTTGCACAGCAGATAGGCGCAGTCGGGGGCGTCGGGCAGCAGCGCGGCGGTGACGTCGCCGTCGCCCAGGTCCTCGGCCAGCGCGGCGGCCACGTCGGCCGCGACCCGGGTGGGGTCGGGGGCGGTCGGCCCCACCGGCGCGTTCATGGCGTCTCCATGCCTTCGACCTGGGCGGTCGCAATCGCGTCCTCGGCCAGCAGCACCGGGATGCCGTCGTCGACGCGGTAGACGGTCTTGCGGTCGCGGGTGATCAGGGCCTCGGCCAGCGCCGAGCCCTGGGGGCTGCCGTCGCCGCGGACGATGCCGCCGGCAGCGATCGCGGCGTTCAGTTTCGCCAGACCGGAGGCGTCGAGCAGCGACAGTGGCTGGCGGGTGGTGGGGCAGACGAGCAGGTCGAGCAGCTTGCGGTCCATGGGCATCCGGAAATTTCGGGGGCGGGCATGTGCCCCGGGCGGTGCGTGGACTCGGCAACGCGGCCCGGGAGCGGCGGATTGACGCCGTCGGCGCCGGGGCGGACGACGGATTCCTACCGGGTGAGGGGCAGGAAGCCCTAGAATACCCGGCTTCCAATAATGTTCCGACGTTGGGCCAAGCCATGACAGACAGCAAGGCCGATCCCGCCCCGCTGGTGGGCATCGTGATGGGGTCGCGATCCGACTGGGAGACCATGCAGCATGCCGCCGCGCGGCTGGAGCTGCTGGGCGTGCCGCACGAGGTGCGTGTGGTTTCCGCGCATCGCACACCGGACGTGCTGTTCGAGTACGCCGCCAGCGCCAGTGGCCGTGGGCTGCGCGCGATCATCGCCGGTGCCGGCGGCGCCGCGCACCTGCCCGGCATGCTGGCGGCGAAGACGCCGGTGCCGGTGCTGGGCGTGCCGGTGCAGAGCAAGGCGCTCAACGGCATGGACTCGCTGCTGTCGATCGTGCAGATGCCGGCCGGGATTCCGGTGGCGACCTTCGCGATCGGCAATGCCGGCGCCGCCAATGCCGCCCTGTTCGCGGCGGCGATGCTGGCGGTCGAGCGGCCGGAGATCGGGGCGGCGCTGGATGCGTTCCGCCAGAAACAGACCGAGGATGTCGCCGGCAACGACGATCCGCGCCGATGAGCGCCAATGATCCCGGGGCGGCCGCCGATCGGCCGATGACCACGGTCGGGATTCTCGGCGGCGGCCAGCTGGCGCGGATGATGGCGCTGGCCGGCGCGCCGCTGGGACTGCGCTTCCTGGTCATGGACACCGCCGCCGACGCCTGCGCGGGCCAGTTCGCGCCGATGGTCGTCGGCGACTACCGCGACGAGTCGGCGCTGGCCGAGTTCGCATCGCGGGTCGACGTGGCCACCTTCGATTTCGAGAACGTGCCGGCCGAGTCGGCCGAATGGCTGGCCGCGCGCGTGCCGGTGTTCCCGAACCCGCGCGCGCTGGCGGTGGCGCAGGACCGGCTTGCCGAGAAGACCCTGTTCCGCGAGCTCGGCATTCCGGTGCCGGCGTTCGCCACGGTCGACAGCCGCGACGGACTGGATGCGGCGATCGCCGAGGTCGGTACCCCCTGCATCCTCAAGACCCGCCGGCTCGGCTACGACGGCAAGGGTCAGTTCCGGATCAAGTCGCCGGCCGACCTGGACGCGGCCTGGCAGGCGCTGGGCGCGCAGGCGGCGACGGTCGGCCTGATCGTCGAGGGCTTCGTTTCCTTCCAGCGCGAGCTGTCGGTGGTCGCGGTGCGCAGCCGCGAGGGCGAGTTCCGGACCTGGCCGCTGACCGAGAACTGGCACGTCGACGGCGTGCTCTCGGCCAGCCTGGCGCCGGCCAGCGCCGATCCGGAGCTGCGCGCGACCGCGATCGAGTACGCGCGCAAACTGGCCGAGGCGCTGGACTACGTCGGCGTGTTCGCCCTGGAGCTTTTTTGCCGCGACGGCGAGCTGCTGGCCAACGAGCTGGCGCCGCGGGTGCACAACTCCGGCCACTGGACCATCGAGGGCAGCCAGACCAGCCAGTTCCAGAACCACCTGCGCGCGGTGCTGGGCCTGCCGCTGGGCGACACCGGCATGCTCGGCCACGCCTGCATGCTGAACTGGATCGGAGCGATGCCGGACCCGCTGCCGGTACTCGAGGAGCCCGGCGGCCATTGGCACGACTACGGCAAGTCGCCGCGCGACGGACGCAAGGTCGGCCACGCGACGCTGCGCGCGGATACGCCGGCCGCGCTTGCCGATGCCCTGCAGCGCGTCGGCGCCGCGCTCGGGCGCGAGGCGCAGGCGGCGCCGGTGATCGCGCGGCTGCCCTCTAGGTAAGCCTAGGTAAACCGGGTCAAATCGTCTCATATTCTGCCCGGCTTGCTTAGGAGTTGCCGAGGTGGACAACAACATTGACAAACGCTTACAACTAGGTCAGCGCGGAATGGGTGTAGGGTTTCCGCGCCGACCCTCAGGCAGGTAGTACGCAAGAATCATTCGCCCCAAGGAAGATGCCCTGTGGGTAAAGCGTACTGTTGGTCCGTGTAGTTACCTCGAATTCGGACCGATAGATTTTGAAATTCGCTATACACTCTCGGTTCGATAACGATGCCGGTAAGAGCATGCTCTGCAGGGTAATCTGCCTGGTCCCAAAGTGCTGACGAACCTGTTGATGGACTTCCGTACCAAGAGCCGTTGAACGAAAACCATACCTTGCCGTTGTCAAAGTCAACCGCCATGCCGATGGTGTCTCCGGGGCCAATAATCCAACTTTCAACGCCAACTCCGGATGGATAATCTTCGCCGGGCAAGCGATACCATGGATAGGAATTTGCATTTGGCGAGCTGTTTGCGTCTGCATACCAGCACAGCGCCCAATTTCCTGTCCCGCCGGCATTGCCTTCAAATTCCACGCCTATGTCGGACAAAAATAGGCATGTGTGTCCGCTATATGGAAATTCGATGGAATTTCCTTGTGAAACTATTTCAAATTCGACGTAGCGCTTTCCTGTTCTGTGAGAAATGTTTCCGCGTGCTACGAATCCGACCATTCCGTTAGTTGGTTCGGCGCCGTTTGTAATGGTGTGGCCTTGCTGTGAGAAGGTTGGGGTGGGACCTCCATGTAGTCCTTCGGCGGAGCCTTGGTCCCATTTGAATTCGCACGCAACGCCAACCGATGTGAACGCAGATGTTACCTGTGAAACGTCATAGGACAATGTCGTCGCCGCCTGCTCAACGCCGCAGGCGGCGTCATTGAAGTCGGTGTTGCCAAACCAGTGCATCTCATTTGCAAGTGCAAAAGCGCGAAATGCCATCTCTGTGTCCCAACCTGGGGTTGTTGCGATCAAGTAGAAGGCCTTGTTGAAAACTCCCGCCCCATGGTGTGCAATCGTTGATGTGGTCCAGTTGGATGCGTGATCGATTGAAACGGCATCCAGTGTTGGGCTGGAAAGCGTCCTGACAATGCCTCCGTTTTTTATTATGTTAGGGGCGAAGTCGAAGTCGTTTGTTCCTGTTTCAACGTATTCGACATATTCTGCCGCGATGTCCGAAAACGCTTCATGGATCGCGCCTGACTGAGCTCCCGTCTCCTGGTACAAAAGTCCTGATGCCGCATTCGTGTATCCATGGGCAAGTTCGTGTGCAACGATATCTCGCGTGGTCCATGGGAAATGCAATGCGTCGCCGTCGCTAAAGTGCGCGCCATTGCCTCGCCAGTAAGCGTTGTTGGGAATGCCTCCTCCGCTTATCACATGGTGGCCCCTTAAATAGGGGGTTCCAATTGAGGTTCCGGTCATGACGCTGCTCATTGCGTTCATGACTTTGACGCCATGGAACTGAAGGTCATTCAGGGGGGAAAAGCCGCCGTTAGTGTCATTTGTTGGCGTATTGTCTGGGCATGGGAACGTATATGGTGCGGTCGAGCTCTCGTCGCTTGTTCCAGTATTGTTGACTGTAATGACGCTTGCCATCATCGCGCATTGGCTGTTGGCTGGTGGGTCTGTGTACGTGACTTCGAATGGTGGGACTGAACCTGACCCGTAGATGATCTTTCCCGTACTAAAATTGCCTCCGGAGCCACTCGCTGTCCCAGCAGTTAAGGAATTCCATGACGCGATGATTTGCCCTGAAATTGCGTCGATTACATAGGTGGGTTCGGCGGGGCCGGACTCTGTATCGGATGCGACAAATAACTTCACCACGTATGCGAGCAATGCAGTGTCATTTCTCGTTTTGTAGATGAAGAGCTCTGCTGACTCTTCACGTACATCTGAGGGAGCAAGAAACTTGGCTTGCCAAGTCTGCGTCGCGATCGAGATGGCTCGAGCACCGGGGATGCGAGGGCGAACATCCGGGACGTCTGCTCGAAGTCCGAGCATCATTCGGCCCCAGACAGACTGCAGGTTTCCCTTCGTGTCTTCGTGCACGATGATTTGCTCACCGTAGACCGGGATACCGTCGTAAAGCTGTTCGTAGCGATACGTGGTTCCTTGCGCTGTTTTTATGTTTCTCAGCAGTCTGAGGTCCGAGCCCTGCTCGAGACGGACGAGCGACGCATGAAGTGCGCGCTTTTCCGAGGGCGATCGTGCTTGCTGGGATGCGGCCTGATATGTGCCCCGTGCATGTGAGAAGTCAATCTTGCGAAGCTCAATCGGATCTGCGGCTTCGGCGTGCTGCCAGCAAATGGCGAATGTCACCGCAATAGCGATCTGAGTAGCTTTTCTTAGAAGGGGCATGATTCATCATCCTGTGAGTTCCTTGGCCACTCATGCGGCCGAATCAGTTTCCGGTAAGGAGCTGTGAGTATGCTCAGCCGGGCATTAGGTGTTGCATGTCTGGTTTTGTCTTGATGTTGGTCATGTGGTGGGTGTTTTATGTTGAATCGAGTTGGGCGTTTTGACGCTCAAATCATCAAGTATGTTGTCTGTAGTCGCCGTCTCCTTTGATTGGGGCGTTGGGTTCTATGAGGGTCGCGTATTTAGGTTGTGCGGGTCGTAGGTGTGCTGGTCAATAATGCGCTGCGCAATATTTATTATGCGGCGCAGGTGTGGCATCGTTGGCTGTTAGTCGCTGCAAGTTGGTACTCAAAAGGCATGCACGCGTGCTGTGCCGCTCTAAGTATGGTGCGAGATGGGCGATAAGGATGTGAATCCGCGCTACTTCTATCCCCGCGCGACGGACGCAAGGTCGGACACGCGACGCTGCGCGCGGATACGCCGGCCGCGCTTGCCGATGCTCTGCAGCGCGTCGGCGCCGCGCTCGGGCGCGAGGCGCAGGCGGCGCCGGTGATCGCGCGGCTGGGATGAGGCAGGCTCAAGCCTAGGTGCATTCAACTGTAGGAGCGGCGTAAGCCGCGATGAGGCTTGCGCGGGAAAACTCGGTCGCAGCTTACGCAGCTCCTACAAGGGGGCGATGTCCGGCCGCGCCCGGGTACCTCCCAAAGTTTGCTGCGCAAACCTTGGGCCCCGCCGTTGCGCTTCCACACCCCCATTCGTGCCTGCGGCACGAATCGCCCCCTGACTCAGGGGG
>NZ_VICD02000222.1 GCF_006546735.2 Marilutibacter maris
CGGGGCTGGATGCGTTCGCCAGGCGGGTGGAGGCGGCGACCGCGGCCAACTAGTCCGCGCCCGGGGCGGTCCCGTCGCGGCCCAGCAATACCCGGCGCACCACCTCGCGGCCGGCATCGAAGGAGAAGTGGCGCTCGACGTTGTCGCGGGCGTTGGCGGCCAGGCGTCGCCACAGGCCGGCGTCGCGATAGGCGCGCACGATCGCGTCGGCGAAGGCGTCCGGGGTGTCGGCGACCAGGACATCGACGCCGTCGCGAAGATGCATGCCCTCCACCGCGCACGAGGTCGCGACCACCGGCTGGCCGTGCGCCATGCTCTGGTTGACCTTGCCCTTGACCCCGGCGCCGAACCGCAGCGGGGCGACCGCCAGCCGCGCGCCGTCCAGGTACGGGGACAGGTCCGGCACGTGGCCGTGGATGTGGATGCCGTCGTGGCCATGCCGGGTCGCGATCGCGTCCGGCACGTCGGCGCCGATGCAGTGGAAGCGCAGCTCCGGCAGGCTGGCGCGGACCTTCGGCCAGACCTCGTCGAGGAACCAGCGCACCGCATCGACATTGGGCGGATGGCGGAAGCCGCCGACGAACATCAGGTCCTGGCGCGCATCGTAGTCCGGACCCGCCGCGGCCAGCCGGTGCAGGTTGGAGAGGATGTCGACCCGGGCGTGGGGCGCGTCGCTCGCCAGCAATCGCCGCTCCACGTCGCTGACCACCAGGGTGGCGTCGCTGCGCGCGATCACATCCAGTTCGAGGGCGCGGGTCCGCTCGGCGCTGCGTGCCAGTGCCGGGTCGGCGGCCAGTTCGGCGCCGCGCCGTTCGCGCAGATAGTGCAGATCGACGCTGTCGAACACCACGCGCGCTCGTGGCGCGTGCAGTCGCAGCAGCGGCAGCATCTCGCGCATCACGTAGTGGCGGCAGACGACGGCGGCGTCGAAGCGCGGTCCATGCTCGCGCAGCCAGGCCGGCCAGCTGCCCGAATGCGGCGCGTACCAGACCTCCACCCCCAGTTGCTGGAGCTCGACGGTGGCGGCGCCGGCATGCTGCTGGTCGGCGGCCATGAAGACGACATGGGCGCCTTCCTCGCGCAGCAGTCGCATCAGGTTGACCAGTCGCAGCGAGCCCGAGTCGCGGTCCGGCTGCGGGGTCAGCGCGTCGACGACGAGCACGTTGCGGCGTCGGCGGGGGCGCGCCGCCTGGTCCGGATCCGTGCCGGGAACCGACTGAGCGGCCAGTTCATCGCGCCATTTGTCGGCGAAGACGCCGCGGTTGCGGACCTGGTAGGCCTTTGGTCCCTGGCTGGTGTCGGTGCCGGACGTCGTGCCCTCATCGTGGACCACCCGGGCGGCCGGCTGATAGATGGACTTCAGGCCGTGGCGGCGGACCGCGAAGGCCAGGTCGGTGTCCTCGTAGTAGGCTGGCGCATAGCGCGGGTCGAAGCCGCCGAGCTGCATGAACAGCGTGCGCGGCAGCGCCACCGCGGCCCCGGACATGTAGTCGGCCTCGCGCAGGAAGGCGTAGCGCGGGTCCAGTGCGGACTCGAAGCGACCGTAGTTCCAGCCGCTGCCGTCGGCAAACACGATCCCGCCCGCTTCCTGCAGACGCCCATCCGGATACAGCAGCTGCGCGCCCACCAGGCCGGTGCCGGGGTGGGCGTCGAAGGTCTCCAGCAGCGCGTCCAGCCAGCCCGGCTGGGGCACGGTGTCGTTGTTGAGGAACACCAGGTAGTCGCCAGTCGCCAGCGCGGCGCCATCGTTGCAGGCGGCGATGAAGCCGCCGTTGGCGGCGCGGCGGTGGTAGCGCAGACCCTCGACCTGGGTCAGCGCCGCTTCGGTCTCGTCGCTGGAGCCGTCGTCGACGACGATCACCTCGACCGGGGCGGTCGGCGGATGCGCCGCGATCGCGCGCAGGCAGCCCAGGGTGTGGGCGAACTGGTTGTAGACCGGGATCACGATGCTGGCCCGCGGCTGCGCCGACGCCGGCACCGCGAACGGTTGCCACGGGGTCGCCTCCGGCAGGAACAGCGCCGGGCGCTGGTGCGCGGGGACCCGATGGAACTGCTTGAGCACCCGCTGCCAGGAGGCGCGCCATCCGCGGGTACGCAGGCTGGACAGGCCGCGCCAGGCCAGCCCGGTGGCCCGGTCGATCAGGAACCGGAGGTGGGCGAGACTCATGCGGCTACGGTGTCTGGCATTGCTGAAGGAACTCCATCGGGCGGTCGGCACCGGCGCTGGGACGCGGTCGGGCTGCGCTAGACTCGGACGATTCAGGGGCGCAGCCCCGCCATTGTCCCACGCCGTGGCCCGGAACCCGCACAAGAAAGCCAAGTACGACGAAGACGACAACGACGACGCGCCGCGCCCGCAGTGGCGCCGACGGCTGGTCACGGCGGTGCTGGCGCTGGCGGCGCTGGGCCTGGGCTTCCTGATCCCGTACACGGTCTACCTCAATCACGAGGTGAGCGAACGCTTCGGCCAGTTGCAGTGGCAGATCCCGACCCGCGTGTATGCGCGGCCGCTGGTGCTCGAACCGGGGTTGGCGCTGGATGCGGCGACCCTGAAGACCGAGCTCGATGCCGCCGCCTACCACGAGGGCGACGGCCTGGCGCCGGGCACCTACCGGCGCGACGGCAGCCGCTGGAAAGTATCCAGCCGCGGCTTCAACGATGTCGACGGCGCGGTGCCGGCGCGGCGGCTGGAGCTGACCCTGGCGAGCGGCCGGGTATCGCGGCTGCACGAGGTCGGAGCCGATGGCGAAACCGGCAAGGCGACCAGGCGCGCGCGCCTGGATCCGGCCCGGATCGCGACCCTGTACGGGCAGAAGCAGGAAGAGCGGCGGCTGGTCCGGATCCGCGACGTGCCCGAGTTGCTGGTGACCGGCCTGCAGGCGGTCGAGGATCGCGACTTCGCCCATCACCACGGCATCGATGTCGGCGGCATGCTGCGTGCGGCCTGGGTCAATCTGCGATCGGGCCGGGCCCGCCAGGGCGCGAGCACGCTGACCCAGCAGCTGGCGCGCAGCGGCCTGCTCGGGATCGGCCGCGAACAGACCTTCACCCGCAAGGGCAAGGAGATCCTCTACGCGCTGTTGATCGAGGCCCGTTACGAGAAGGGCACGATCCTGGAGGCCTACCTGAACCAGGTCTACCTCGGCCAGCGCGGGGCGCAGGCGATCCATGGCGTCGCCGCCGGCGCCGAGTTCTGGTTCGGGCGCGACCTCAAGAGCCTGAGCACCGAGCAGATCGCGTTGCTGGTCGGCATCGTCAAGGGGCCGTCGGCCTACGATCCGCGCCGGCACCCGCAGGCGGCCCTGGACCGGCGCAACTTCGTGCTGGGCGAAATGCACGAGACCGGCCTGATCGACGACGCCGAGTACAAGCGCGCGCTGGACGCCCCGCTGGGGATCAGCGACAGCCCCGGCAGCCTGTCGGCCAACCGTTTTCCGGCCTATGTCGACCTGATCCGGCGGCAGCTGGCGCGCGACTATCCGGCCGATGCGCTGTCCGGCGCCGGCCTGAGCGTGATGAGCGGCATGTCGCCGTCGGCCCAGGCCTATGCCGAGGCGGCGGTGACCCGCACCCTGAAGTCGCTGGACAACGAGCGCCGGCCGCCGCTGGAGGCGGGCCTGGTGCTCACCGACGTCCACAACGGCGACGTGGTCGCCCTGGTCGGCAGCCGCGAGTTCACCGCGCACGGCTTCAATCGCGCGATCGAGGCGCAGCGTCCGGTCGGCTCGCTGATCAAGCCCTTCGTCAACCTGTTGGCGCTGGCGCAACCGGGGCGCTGGTCGCTGGCGAGCTGGGTCGACGACTCGCCGGTCACGGTCACCCTCGGCCGCGGCAAGACCTGGTCGCCCGGCAACTCCGATGGCCGCAGCCACGGCAGCGTGCGCCTGATCGACGCGCTGGCGCATTCCTACAACCAGGCCACGGTGCGGATCGGCATGGACGTGGCGCCCGAGCGGATCGCGGCCCTGCTCAAGACCCTGGCCGGGATCGAGGCGGAACCGAATCCGGCGCTGATCCTGGGGTCGCTCGACCAGAGTCCGTATGCGATGGCGCAGGCCTACCAGTTCCTGGCCTCCGGCGGCGAGATCCAGCCGTTGCACGCGGTGCGCGGCGTGCTCGATGCCGGCGGCAAGGCCCTCAACCGCTACGACGAGGCGCCGGCGCCGGCGCAGGAGGGCGATGCGATCGCCGCGCGCCTTATCACCATCGCGCTGCAGCGTGCGGTCAGTGGCGGCACCGGCCGGCGCCTGGTCGCCGACGGTCTCGGCCACCTGTCCCCGGCCGGCAAGACCGGCACCAGCAACGACGGCCGCGACAGCTGGTTCGCCGGCTGGACCGGCGATCATCTGGCGGTGGTCTGGGTCGGCAACGACCAGAACAAGGCGACCGGCCTGTACGGCGCGACCGGTGCGATGCGGGTGTGGTCGAACATCTTCCTCAACCTGCCCACGGCGACCCTGACCGTCGGCAACGAGGGTCTGGACTGGCAGTGGGTGGTCGGCTCCAACAGCACCGATGCCGGCTGCCCGGAGGCGCGCCGGTTCGCCTTCGTCGCCGGCTACGCCCCCGAGTACGCGTCGTGCACGCTGCCCGAGCCGGAACCGGAGGAGCGAGACGAGGGCCGCCGGAGCTGGCGCGACTGGTTCGGCTTCGGACGCGACCGCGACGAAGAGCAGGCGTCCTCGCCGCAGGAGACGCCCGCGCAATGAAACGCTTCCGAAATCGCCGCGCCCGGCTCCTGCCGATGGCGCTCTGCTCACTGCTGCTGGGCGCCTGCGCGAG
>NZ_VICD02000223.1 GCF_006546735.2 Marilutibacter maris
CGCCGTCGCTGCGCCGATGCGGGCGGCCGCAGCAGCGCGCGCTGGCTGGCCTTCACCGCGCTGGCATGGCTGCTGTTCCTGGCCTTGTTCGCGACCGCCTTCGTGCAGATCAGCGCGGCGGGCGACGCGGCCATCTTCGAGTATCCCTCGACCCTGCTGCGCGTCGCGCTCTGGGCCGCATTGCCGGCGCTGCTGCTCACCCTGGCCAGTGTGGCGCTGCTGTGGCGCGCCTGGCGGTCGAAGGCGTTCGGTCTGTGGCGCAAGCTGCGTCATACGCTGGCGCTGACGGCGTTCGTGCTCGCCGGCTACGGGGTGTGGGTCTGGAACATGGTCGGCTGGAAGCTGTGAACCCGCCGGTCACGGCGCCGGCGCGCCGGCGTCCTGCGCCATCAGCATCGCGACGAAGTCCTCGCCGGCCGCGCAGACGCCGAGGATCAGCGCTTCGTCGCAACCCTCGCCGACCAGGTAGGCATGGCCCATGTTGGAGTCGATGTAGATCGACTCGCCGGCCTCCAGGGTGACCGGGTCGTAGAACTCGGTATGGGCGACGATGCGGCCCTCGATCACGTAGATGTATTCCTCGCCGGCATGGCGCACGTAGTCGCCGAACTCGGCCAGCGAGCGTGCGCGCACCCGGGTCAGGATCGGCAGCATCCGCTTCTGCCTCAACTCCGGGCAGAAGTAGTAGTAATCGTAGTTGGGGGTGGTGACCTGGACCGCATCGCCGATCCGGCCGATGCTGCGGCGGGCGGTGACCGGGACCTGCGCGGCGGCACCGCTTCCCGTCGCGGGCTCGGCGAACAGTTCCGAAAGCGGAATGTTGAGCCGCTGGCTGAGACTCAGTAGCTTGTCGTAGCTGAGCGTCAGCCGGTCGTGCTCGATCTTGGACAGCGTCGAGACCGGAATGCCGGTCTGCTCGCTCATGCGTTTGAGCGTCCAGCCGTTGCGCGACCGCAGTCCGCGCAGCAGGGTGCCCAGGGTCGGATGCGGCGTCTCCATCGACTCCGATTCTACGGGAATCCCGCGGCGGAATCGGCGCCGACGGGCGGCCGCCGCACGGCTGCGGCGGCGGTCATGCCGCCGCGGCGATCCCCATGCGCTCGGCCAGCAGGCGTTCGAGCCGGACCTGGTCGGCGGCGAAGCGGCGGATGCCGTCGGCGAGCTTGTCGGTCGCCATCGCATCCTCGTTGTGCAGCCAGCGGAATCCGGATTCGTCCAGGCGCGGCAGTGCCGGGGCGCGGTCGCCGCCGTCGGCCAGCGCGAGCGGCACCTCGGCGGTGGTGGCGTCGAGCTCGCCGAGCAGGTCGGGCGAGATCGTCAGCCGGTCGCAGCCGGCCAGCGCCAGCACCTGCCCGGTGTTGCGGAAGCTCGCGCCCATCACCACGGTCCGGTAGTCGTGGCGCTTGTAGTACTGCCAGATCCGGGTCACCGACTGCACGCCGGGGTCGTCCTGCGGCGAGGCCGGGCGGGCCATGCCGTTGGCCAGGTGCCAGTCGAGGATGCGGCCGACGAAGGGCGAGATCAGGAACACTCCGGCCTCGGCGCAGGCGACCGCCTGGGCGAACGAGAACAGCAGGGTCAGGTTGCAGTGGATGCCCTCGCGTTCGAGCTGCTCGGCCGCGCGGATGCCTTCCCAGGTCGAGGCGATCTTGATCAGCAGGCGATCGCTGTCGATGCCGGCCTCGGCGTACAGCGCGACCAGCTTGCGTGCCTGCGCCAGGGTCGCGGTGGTGTCGAAACTCAACCGCGCGTCGACCTCGGTCGAGACCCGGCCCGGGATCAGCTTCAGGATCTCGCCGCCGATCGCGACCGCGAGCCGGTCGCCGGTATCGGCGATGCGTGCGGCATCGTCGCCGCCGCGGGCCTGTGCGATCGCCGCCTCGATCAGCGGCGCGTAGGCCGGCAGCGAGGCGGCCTTCAGCAGCAGCGAGGGGTTGGTGGTCGCATCGAGCGGCTGGAAGCGGGCGATCGCCTCGATGTCGCCGGTGTCGGCGACGACGGCGGAATGCGTGCGCAGGTGTTCGAGTTGGCTGGTCATTGGGGGCGTCGTGGTTCGTGTTTCCGGCCATTCTCGCCGATCGGCGGCGATGGATGCATGCAGGACTCCTATCTTCTGTCGTCCCGATACGTCCGCGCCGGCTGGTGCGGGCCGGGCCCGGGTTGCGCTAGGCTGCGGGGCAACTGCCGCTAGGCATCCAGGGAGCACGTCCATGGCGGACAAGGCCGAAGAGCAACGCATCGCCCTGCTGATCGACGCCGACAACGCGCCGGCCTCGAAGATCGACGTGGTGCTCAGTGAAGTCGCCCGTCACGGCGTCGCCAACGTGCGTCGCGCCTACGGCAACTGGAAGAGCCCGGCGATGAAGGGCTGGGAAGCGGTACTGCACGAGTACGCGATCCGCCCGATCCAGCAGTTCGCCTACAGCAAGGGCAAGAACGCGTCCGACATGGCGATGGTGATCGACGCGATGGACCTGCTGTACGCCGGCAAGCTCGACGCCTTCGCGATCGTGTCCTCGGACGCGGACTTCACCCCGCTGGTGATGCGGCTGCTGACCGAGGGGGTCCGGGTCTACGGCTACGGCGCGCAGCAGACACCGGAGCCGTTCGTGAATGCCTGCACGGTGTTCACCTATCTGGAAGCGCTGGGACAGCCGAGCGAGGCCGGGGGAGGCACCCAGAAGGCGCGCCCGACCAAGCAACTGCGCGACGACAAGCGACTGGTGCAGATGTTGCGCAATGCGGTGGAGGCTGCCGGCGAGGACGATGGCTGGGCGCATCTGTCCGCTGTCGGAAAGCAGATTTCCAACCAGGCTTCGTTCGATCCGCGCAACCACGGCTACCGCAAGCTCAGCGATCTGATCGACGCGATCGGACTGTTCGAGGTCAAGCGCCAGGGCCAGGTGGTGCTGGTGCGCGACAAGGCGAGCGCAAGGCAGAAGGCGAAGAGCGGAAGCAAGTAAGGCGAAGGACGGGTCCGCAAGGACGGGAGACGCCAGGGAGGTGGCGACATGAACACCGTGGCGACGGCCGCGACCACGACCGATCTGCCGACCCGCCGCGAAGCCCTGGTGTTCGCGTGCAAGGCCTGGGGCCTGCGCGCCCTGCGGGCGCTGCGCGACGCCGCCGATCCGGGGCGCCCGCGCCGGCATCCGCGCGCCAACACGCTGGCGCAGGCGCCGGTGCTGGCCGAGTTCGACAGCCCGTTGTGGCCAGGCGAGGAAGTCGATCCGATGCTGGTGGCGGGCAAGCTGCAGAACCTGCGGCAAGCGCTGAAGCGGCTGGATGGGATCGAAGTGGCGCCCGGCGCCCGCTTCGGCTTCTGGAAACAGGTCGGTCGCGCCACCCGCCGGCGCGGCTATGCGATCGGGCGCGAACTGCGTGAGGGGTGTCTGATCCCCGCCATCGGCGGTGGCCTGTGCCAGCTCAGCAACGCGCTCTACGACGGCGCCGTGCGCGCCGGTTTGACCGTACTCGAACGTCATCGTCATTCGCGCGTGCTGCCCGGTTCGCTGGCCGAGCAGGATCGCGATGCGACCGTGTTCTGGAATTACCTGGATCTGCGCCTGTGCGCGCCGTTCGCCTGGCGGCTGGAAGTGGAAATGGACGCACAGCGCCTGCGCCTGCGCATCCGTGGGCATCGCGACGTGGATGCGGTGTCGTGGCCGATGGCGGTGTCGCCACGGCGTCCGGCCACGCCCAGCAACGATTGCGGCAGCTGCGGCCAATACGAATGCCACCGCCACACGGGTCCATCCACAGGCCGTTTGCGCCGTCTGTGGTGGCTGCAGGAGGCCTGGCCGGAATTCAGCGCTGCGCTGGCGGCAGGGCGCGGCGAGGACGATCGCGTATTCGGTCCCGGCGGTCGCCGGTTCCCGGCGCAGGCGCCCTGGCGCCGCGCGGCGCAATCGCTGAGTTGGCGTTACGGACGTTGGCGCGGGCGGGCGCTCCCGCAGGTACGGCTGGCGCAGTTGCGCGCGCATGCGCGCGACCTGGCCGGCCAACTGCAATTGCAGGATCTGGACCTGGTGTTGCCGCAGAGTCTGTTGCCGTTCCTGTGGCGCGACGGAGAGCTGGCCGGACGCCGCTACGCGGTGCTGATGACCGCGTTGCCGATGCGCGTGTTGCAGGATGAGCTGGATGCGGCGGTGCGTCGGCATCCGCAGGTGCGCTCGCTGCGGGACTTCCGCGCCGACGAGACGCTGATCGCGGACGAATGGCAGGCATTGCAGGCCGCCGAGACCTGGTGGAGTCCGCATGCGCGGGTGCTGGCCATGGCCGGCGAGCGCGGCCGGGCCCTGTCATGGGCGATGCCTGCGGCCGTGCCCGCCAGCGGGCGTGCCAGTGCCGGTGCGCGCCCGCGGTTGTTCTTCCCGGCGTCACCGCTTGCGCGCAAGGGCATCCTGGAGCTGCTGGAGGCCGTGCGCGACCGGGATGTCGAGATCCTGTTGCCGCCGGGCGACAGCGAGCGCGGACTGGACCCGGGCCGCGCCACGCTGCGGCGCGTCGACTCGTACCGCCACGGGCTGTTGCAGGCCGATGGGGTCGTGTTGCCGGCCTGGGTCGAGCACCAGCCGCGCGCGCTGTTGGGGGCGATCGCCGCCGGCCTGCCGGTGGTGGCCACGCCGGCCTGCGGCCTGCCGGCGTCGCTGCCATGGACGCCGGTGGAGGCGGGCGATGTCGAGGGGCTGCGACGCGCCTTGCGGGCCCTGTCGATGGGCGGCTGAGTTCCGGCCAGGCGATGCGTCCGTCGGCGCTGGTCCGCTCAGTCGCGATCGGGTGCGCCGGGCGGGAACAGTTCGCGGTAGGGACGTGCCTCGTCGACCGCCCGTGCGACCGAAGGGTGCGCCAGCAGGCGTGCGCGGTAGCCGCGCAGGCGTTCCAGGGATGCGTCGATCGGTTGCACCCAGTCGGCGTAGAACAGGGCCGGCGCGGCGGCGCAGTCGGCCAGGGTGAAGGACGCCCCGCAGGCCCAGCGGCGCTCGCCCAGTTCGGTGTCGAGCCAGGCGTAGGCGGTGTCCAGCCTCTGCCGCGCCTGTTCGACGCCATGGCCGTCGCGTTCGGATTCGGGGCGCAGATGATCCAGCACGATCTTCTGCATCGGTGTGGATACGTACAGATCGAACAGGCGGTCGAGCCGGCGTACCGGCAGCGCGGCGCCGGGGTCGGCCGGCAGCAGCGCGACCGGTCCGGGATGATGGCGTTGCAGGTGTTCGATGATGAGCGAGGTCTCCTCGACCTGGCGGTCGCCGTCGACCAGCAGCGGGAAGCGCGCGATCGGCCAGCGGCGGGCGAATTCGGCGAGGTTGTCCGGGTGCTCGGGCGACAGCATCCGGTATTGGAACGGGGTGTCGTTCTCGTACAGCGCGATCAGTACCTTCTGGCTGTAGGACGAGAACGGATGGGCGAACAACTGCAGGTTCATGTGCGGCTCCTTGGAGGTTCACCAACACGACGAACCGACGGCGTCGGAATCGACACCGTGTCGCAGGCGCGATGTCCGAGGCCGGATTCAGTACAGATCGATCGGATCGACGTCGAGCGACCAGCGCACCTTGCGCGACTCCGGCGCGGCATGGATGGTCGGCAATGCGGCATCGAGGGCGGCATGCAGGCGGCGGCGATCGGGCGCGGTCAGCAACAATTGCACGCGCTGGTAGCCGGCGCGTCGCGGCATCGGCGCCGGCAGCGGGCCGCTGATCTCCAGCGCCGTGTCGTCGTCGCAGGCGTCGCGCAGGGCGTCGCGGGCGATGCGCAGGAAACCTTCGGCGATTTCGACCTGGCGGGCTTCGGCGCGCAGCATCGCCATGTGCGTGGAAGGCGGAAAGCCGGCGGCCTCGCGCAGCGGCAGTTCGGCCTCGGCGAAGGCGTGATAGCCGCCGCCCAGCAGGGTCGCCAGCAGCGGGTGGTCGGGGTGGTGGGTCTGCAGCAGCACTTCGCCGGGTCGCTGCGCGCGGCCGGCGCGGCCGGCGACCTGGATCAGCAACTGGGCGAGTTTTTCCGGTGCGCGGAAGTCGGCGCTGAACAGTCCCTCGTCGATACCGACCACCGCGACCAGGGTCAGCCCGGCCAGGTCGTGGCCCTTGGCCAGCATCTGGGTGCCGACCAGGATGCCCGGCGCATCGCCGAACTCGGCCAGCAAGCGCTCCATCGCGTCGCGCCGCTGGGTGCTGCCGCGATCGATCCGCACCACCCGGGTGTCGGGGAAGCGCACCGTCAGCGCGTCCTCGATGCGCTCGGTGCCGGCACCCTGTGGCTGCAGCGACAGCCCGCCGCAATCCGGGCAGGCGTCGGGCACGCGCTGGCGCGCGCCACAGTGATGGCATTGCAGTCGGCGGCCGCCGGCATGCACGGTCATCGGGGTGCCGTGCAGTTCGGTGCTGCAGCGCGGACACTGCGCCGACCAGCCGCAGTCGTGGCACAGCAGCACCGGCGCGTAGCCGCGGCGATTCTTGAACACCAGCACCTGGCCGCCGGCGTCCAGCGCGCGTCCGATCGCGGCGAACAGTTCCGGCGACAGGCCGGCATCCAGCGGCCGCTTGCGCACGTCGATCACCCGCACCTGCGGCGGTCTGGCGGCGCCGGCGCGCTGGCGCAGGCGCAGATGGGCGTAGCGTCCGAGCTGGGCGTTGCGCAGCGATTCCAGCGACGGCGTGGCGCTGCCGAGCACCACCGGTACCGCCAGGGCCTTGCCGCGGACCAGGGCGAAGTCGCGGGCGTGGTAGCGGATGCCGTCGAGCTGCTTGAAGCTGCCGTCGTGCTCCTCGTCGATCACGATCAGGCCCGGCTCGGGCAGC
>NZ_VICD02000224.1 GCF_006546735.2 Marilutibacter maris
CGACCGATCCTGTCCCCCGAACTGCCGCCGGCTCCCGACGCGCCCCGCGCGGCGATCACCGCCGGCTGGCGGCGCGAGGAAGCCGCCCACGTGCGCGCCCTGCTCGACGCCGCCCGCCTGCCCGAACCCGAGCGCGCCGCCGCCCAGGCACAGGCCGCCGATCTGGTGTCCCGGGTCCGTTCGCGCGCCGAGGACCAGGGTGCGATCGAAGCCTTCATGCGCCAGTACGATCTGGGCAGCGAGGAAGGCGTGCTGTTGATGTGCGTGGCCGAGGCGCTGCTGCGCATCCCCGACCAGGACACCGCCGACAAGCTGATCCGCGACAAGCTCGGCGAGGCCGACTGGAAGCGCCACATGGGCCAGTCCGAGTCGGTGCTGGTCAACGCCTCGACCTGGGGCCTGATGCTGACCGGCCGCCTGGTCGACATGAACGACGAGACCAAGCGCGACGTGCACGGCGCGTTCAAGCGCCTGGTCGGCCGCGTCGGCGAGCCGGTGATCCGTCTGGCGGTGCGCCAGGCGATGCGGATCATGGGCCACCAGTTCGTGATGGGGCGGACCATCGGCGAGGCGCTGGCGCGCTCGAGGAAGGGCGGCAACGCCCGCTACCGCTATTCGTTCGACATGCTCGGCGAGGGCGCGCTGACCACCCGGGACGCGTTGCGCTACCTGAAGGCCTACCACGACGCGATCCATGCGATCGGCAAGACCCACGCCGGCGGCGACGCGACCGGCGACAAGGTGTTCGCCGCGCCCAGCATCTCGGTCAAGTTGTCGGCGCTGCATCCGCGCTACGAACACGCCAAGCGCGCGCGGGTGATGGAGGAGCTGGTGCCGCGGGTGCTGGAGCTGGCCCGGCTCGCCAAGTCCTACGCGATCGGTTTCACCATCGACGCCGAGGAGGCCGATCGCCTAGAACTCTCGCTCGATGTCATCGCCGCCGCCTACGCCGACCCGTCCCTGGACGGCTGGGAAGGCTACGGCCTGGCGATCCAGGCCTACCAGAAGCGCGCGCCGGAGGTGATCGACTTCATCGCCGAGCTGGCCCGCCGCCACGGCCGCCGCATCCCGGTGCGCCTGGTCAAGGGCGCGTACTGGGACAGCGAGGTCAAGCGCGCCCAGGTCGACGGCTACGAGGGCTTCCCGGTGTTCACCCGCAAGCCGAACACCGACGTCAGCTACCTGGCCAACGCGCGGCGCATGCTGGAGGCCGGCGATGCGATCTACCCGATGTTCGCCACCCACAACGCGCAGACCATCGCCGCGGTGTGGCAGCGCGCGAAGCTGCTCGGCCGCGAGCGCCAGTTCGAGTTCCAGAAGCTGCACGGCATGGGCGACGACCTCTACGCCGAAGTGATCCCGGCCGACCGCCTCGACGCGCCGTGTCGGGTCTACGCCCCGGTCGGCAGCCACGAGGACCTGTTGCCGTACCTGGTCCGCCGCCTGCTGGAGAACGGCGCCAATTCCAGCTTCGTCAACCGCATCACCGACGAGGACATCGTCATCGACGAGCTGATTTCCGACCCGGTCGAGACGGTATCGGCATTCGAATCCATCCCCCACCCGCGTATCCCGCTGCCGGTCGACCTGTACCGCAGCTTCGCGGCATCGAACCAGCAGGCTTCGGAACAACATTTGGAGAGGAGCAATTCCATGGGCGTCAACCTGGCCAACGACGATCAGCTGCGCGCGCTCGCCGAGCAGATCAACGCCGAGGCGGCCCGGCCCTGGCGCGCCACCCCGCTGGTGCCCGGCGCGAATCCGGCCGGCGCCGACAGCGCGGTGACCAGCCCGACCGAC
>NZ_VICD02000225.1 GCF_006546735.2 Marilutibacter maris
CGACGGATTGCTGGCGCTCGCCGGCGGGGATCTGCCGTTCGACGCGGAGGCAACCCTGCACGGCCGTTTCGCGCGCCAGGCGGCGCTGACCCCGGGCGCCCCGGCGGTCGTGGGGACAACGGTCCGTCTGAGTTTCGGCGAACTGGACCGTCGCGCCGACGATCTGGCGCGGCGTCTGCGTGCCCGCGGTATCGGTCCCGACACTCTGGTGGGCATCAGCCTGCCGCGCGATACCGACCTGGTCGTGGCGATACTGGGGGTGCTGAAGACCGGCGCGGCCTATGTGCCGATCGATCCCGGCTACCCCGAGGCGCGTCGCGCCTACCTGATCGCCGACAGCGGCGTGGCGCATGTGATCGAGCGGATCGATCAGGAGACTGCCGGCGGCGATGACGGCGGGTCGGTCGCGGGCGACGGCCATGGCCTGGCCTATGTGCTGTACACCTCCGGCTCGACCGGACAGCCCAAGGGCGTGATGGTCGAGCACCGCGCGGTGATGAACCTGGCGGCGAACCTGGCGCGCGACACCGCGGATATCGAGGGGGCCTGGGGCTGGGTCGCTTCCTATGCGTTCGATGCCTCGGTGCAGGGCTTGGCGGAGCTGGCCAACGGCCGGTGCCTGGTGATGATCGGCGACGAGGAGAAGCGCGATCCGGGATTGCTGCGGGAGCGGATCCGCTCGCACGGGATCGGTCTGCTCGACGCGACCCCGAGTCTGGTCGAGTTGTGGCTGTCGCTGGGGCTGGAGGACGTGTTGCCGTCGATGATCATCGGTGGCGAGGCGATCGCTCCGGGCTTGTGGCAGGCGCTGGTGCGGTGGCAGCAACGCTACGGACGCACGGCGTTGAACGTGTATGGGCCGACCGAGTGCTGCGTGAACAGCACGGTGGCGCGGATCGCGGGAGAGGCTCCGACGATCGGTCGGGCGTTGTCGAACGTGCGGACCTATGTGGTCGACAGCGGCGGCGCATTGGCGCCGCGGGGCGCGGTCGGCGAGTTGTGCATCGGCGGGACCGGTGTCGGGCGTGGCTACTGGGGGCGTCCGGAACTGACCGCCGAGCGCTTCGTGGCCAATCCGCATGGAGAGGGGCGTCTCTACCGCAGCGGTGATCTTGTGCGCTACCGCAGCGACGGCCAGCTGGAGTACCTGGGCCGCAACGACGATCAGGTCAAGATCCGCGGGTTTCGCATCGAGCTGGGCGAGATCGAACAACAAGTACGCCGGGTGGACGGGGTCGGCAACGCCACCGTCGTGGTCCGCGAGGACATTCCGGGCGAGCCTCGGCTGGTCGCCTATGCCACCGGAGCGGTGGCGGGTGAGACGGTGCTGGCGGCGCTGGAGCGCGAACTGCCCGGGTACATGGTGCCTGCGGCGCTGGTGATGCTGGAGCAGTTGCCGCTGACGGCGAACGGCAAGGTGGACCGCAATGCCCTGCCGGCGCCGACGCTGTCGGAGTCGGCGTA
>NZ_VICD02000226.1 GCF_006546735.2 Marilutibacter maris
CGCCCGACGACCTGGCCGCGGCCGGGATCCCACCCGCGACATGAACGACTATCCGACACGACTGGGCTTCGACCAGGCCCGGGCCATCATCGACACGGTCGCCGCCGCGCATCGGCTGGAGCGCGAGCGGGTGCCCCTGGCCCGTGCGCATGGACGGGTGCTGGCGACCGACGTCGATGCGCCGATCGCGCTGCCGCCGTTCGACAACAGTGCGATGGACGGCTTTGCGCTGCGCCACGCCGATCTGGACGGCGAGCAGACCGCGCTGCGACTGGTCGGCGAGCAGTTCGCCGGCGTCGCCAGCGGGCAGGGCATCGGCCCGGGCGAATGCCTGCGCATCACCACCGGCGCGCCGCTGCCGGCGGGCGCCGATTCCGTCGCGATCAAGGAGAACGTCCGCGTCGACGGCGATCGCGTGTGGGTGCCGGGCAGCGTCGCGCGCGGCGCCAATGTCCGTCATGCCGGCGAGGACGTGAACGTCGGCGATCCGGTCCTGGCCGCCGGCGACACGCTGACCCCGGCCCGGGTCTCACTGGCCGCCTCGCTCGGCCTGGACACGCTGGAGGTGTCGCGGCGGCCGACGGTGGCGGTGTTCACCAGCGGCGACGAACTGGTCGAACCGGGCATGGCGCTGGCCCCCGGGCAGATCTACGACAGCAACCGGGAACTGTTGATGGGCCTGCTGCGAGCGGAAGGGCTGGAACCGACCGCGTGGCCGCGGCTGCCCGACGACCCGCGCGCGGTCGAAATTGCCCTGCGCGACGCCGGCTGCGCATTCGATCTGGTGATCACCTGCGGCGCGGTGTCGGCCGGCGAGAAGGATCATATTCCCGAGGTGATCGAACGCTTCGGGCGGATCCATTTCTGGAAGGTGATGATGAAACCCGGCATGCCGGTGCTGTTCGGCAGTCTCGACCAGTGCCGCTTCCTCGGCCTGCCCGGCAATCCGGTGTCGGTGCTGGCGACCTGGCTGAGCCTGGGCCGGGCCCTGGCCGACGGCCTGCAGGGGCGTCGGGAACCGCGTCCGCAGCGGCGCGCGCGGCTGGCGGCGCCGATCGACAAGGCCCACGCCCGCCGCGAATTCCAGCGCGCCCGCGTGGACAGCGACGATGACGGCGTCCTGATCGCGACCCCGGACCCGGCGACCGGTTCCCACCGGCTGGCCGCGGCCGCCGCCGCCAATGCCCTGGTCGTGGTGCCGGAAGGGCCGCAGATGCTGGCCGCGGGCGCCGTGGTCGAGGTCCTGGACTATCCGTAACTGTCGGCGGCGACAGTGGGCAGGGCAGCGGACCCGATTGGCGCAATTGGCGCGATAATCGGCGCATGGACATCGAACACCTGACTCCGGCCCAGGCCTTGCGGCGCCTGCGCGAGGGCTGCCTGCTGATCGACGTGCGCGAGTCGCACGAGCGCGCCACCGGACATGCCGAGGGCGCGCGCGGCATCGCCCGGGCCGAACTGGAGGCCGAGCCGGCAGCGCTACTGCCGGACCCCGACGCACCGGTGATGCTGATCTGCCAGGTCGGGGGGCGCTCGCTGAAGGCGGCCGAGGCGCTGCGCCGGGCCGGCTACGCACGGGTCGCCTCGGTCGATGGCGGCACCGAACGCTGGATCGCCGAGGGCCTGCCGGTCGAGATTCCGGCAGGCGATACCGATTTCTACGACCGCTACTCGCGCCACCTGCGCCTGCCCGAGGTCGGCGAGGCGGGCCAGCGCCGGCTGCAGGCCGCGCGCATCGCAATGGTCGGCGCCGGTGGCCTGGGCTCGCCGGCGGCGTTCTACCTGGCCGCCGCCGGTGTCGGCACCCTGGTGCTGGCCGACGACGACGTGGTCGATCGCAGCAATCTGCAACGGCAGATCCTGCACACCGACGACCGGATCGGAGTCGCCAAGGTCGAGTCGGCACGGACCGCGCTGTCGGCGCTCAATCCGCGGGTGCGGGTCGAGGCCTTCGCCGAACGCGTCAGCGCCGCCAACGTCGAACGGCTGATCGCCGACGCCGACGTGGTCATCGACGGCGCCGACAATTTTCCCGCGCGTTATCTGCTCAACGACGCCTGCGTGAAACTTGGCAAGCCGCTGGTCTACGGCGCGGTGCACCGCTTCGAGGGGCAGGCCAGCGTGTTCGACGCCGGCCGCCGGCGCGGCGAGGCGCCGTGCTACCGCTGCCTGTTCCCGGAGCCGCCGCCGCCCGAGGCCGCACCCAACTGCGCCGAGGCCGGCGTGCTCGGCGTGCTGCCCGGCGTGATCGGCCTGTTGCAGGCGACCGAGGCGATCAAGCTGGTGCTCGGGCTGGGCACGTCGCTGGGCGGACGCCTGCTGCATTTCGACGCGCTCGGCATGCGCTTTCGCGAGACCCGGCTCTCGGCCGACCCGGATTGTCCGGTCTGCGCGCCGGGCCGCGAGTTCCCCGGCTACATCGACTACGCCGCGTTCTGCGCCGGCGGCTGAGCGCGGGCCCCATCGCTCACTCCGTCGCGACACCGCCTCTGGAACGATGCCCCGACACTTGGACCGGAATCCCGACATGCATGTCCGCGGCCTGGAAGCGGCCTTCGCTTCGCTCGCTTTCGCGCTGGGGCTTTGGCTGGCGACGCCCGGGACCGCCTGGGCCGGCGGCGGCTGCCGCGGCGAGGATCCGCTGCAGGCACGCACGCTGGCGGCACGGGTGTCGGCGGTGGCCTGCCGCGAGAACCGGCTCTGGTACGAGGCGTTCATCGATATCGACGGGCGTCTGGCCAGCACCACCGTGGCCGAGATGGAGGCCGACGCGCTCAGCGACGGCATGACCCCGGCTTGGAAACGGGTGGTCGATTACTGGCGCGGCAGCGGCCTGCTCGGCGCGGTCGCGCAACGGCCCGGCGCCAGCACCTGCGAGTACGTGACCAACGACAGCTACGCCTCGCCGAATTGCCGCGGCTTCCTGATCGACACGCCGTGGTCGGCCGCCTTCGTCTCCTACGTGATGATCCAGTCCGGGGTGCCGGGATTCGCCGCCTCGCCCAGCCACATCGACTATGTCCGCGATGCCTACCGCAACCAGGAACACGGTCCGTTCCGGATCGCCGATCCGCTGAGCGAGACGCCAGCCGACGGCGACCTGTTGTGCTTCACCCGCGGCGCCTCTTCGGTCACCGATCATGCCGCACTGATGACCTGGCTGGGCACGAACGGCTCGGGCGCACTGGCGATGCATTGCGACATCGTGGTCGACGCCAACGGCAGCGGCGACGGCCGCGCCTACCTGGTCGGCGGCAATGTCTTGCAGGCGGTGACGATGCGGATCCTTCCGATCAACCATGCCGGCCGGTTCTGGAACCTGCCGCAGGGCCGCAGCATCGGTTGCAGGCCGTCCAACCCCGGGGCCTGTTCCTTCAACCGGCAGAACTGGGTCGCGCTGCTGAAACTCAAGCCCGGCCTGCCGATGCCGACGATGCCGGCCAGCCCGCGCGACTGGCAGCCGGCGGCACCGCAGGAGCAGTGCTGCATCCACTGCGTGGTCGGTTCCGGAGTGCCGCGCTGTCCGAATCCAGCGACGCCCTGAGCCGCGGGGACCGGGTCGTGGCAGGCCTTCAGCGGGTCATGTCGACCGCCGCGCCGTCCGAGTCCCGCTGTGAGGCATCCGCCTCGACGGCAGGCACGTCGAAGAAAGCGGTCAGGGCTCCGGCGTACTCGGGGCGCGCATCGAAACCGTTGTGACGGGCGCCGGCCAGGGTCAGCACCCGTGGCGCGCGCGGCAGGGCCTCGACCAGTCGACGGGTATGCGCGGCCCGGATCACCTCGTCGGCGCTGGCCTGGACCACCAGCACTTCGCCGCGATAATCGGCCAGGTGCCGGGCCGAGTCGAAGCGGTCCTGCATCAGTCGCCCCACCGGCAGCCACGGATAGGCCGAGCCGGCGACCCCGACCAGGCTGTCGAACGGGGTGACCAGGGCCAGGCGCCGGACCGGTCGCCGCGCCGCCAGTTGCGCGGCGACGCCGCTGCCCAGACTGCGGCCGATCACGTCGATGCCCGGGTGGCGGGCGGCGGCGAAATCGTGCAGGGCCAGGGCATCGCCCACCAATGCCGCTTCCGACGGGTTGCCGTCGCTGGCGCCGTAGCCGCGGTAGGCCAGCAGGTAGACGGTGTGATCGGGGAACCAGGCGGCGAAGGCCTCGCGGTTGTGCTCGATCGCCTCGGCATTGCCGCCGAAGTAGAGCAGGGCGCGCGCCTGGCCGGGATTGAGCACCCAGCCGCGCAACACCGCGCCACCCCGGGCCAGCTCGAAGTCGGTCGCCTGGGCGGCGACCCGGGTGACCTGCGGAAAATAGACGAAGTCGCGCTGCTTGGCGTACATGAAGCCGCAGATCGCGGCGTAGCCCAGCGCGGCGAACGCGGGGAGGCCGAGCGCGTACACCCAGAGCCCGCGTCGCGGGGGGGCCGTGGTGCTCGAACGGCTGGCGGCGCGCGGCGGGGGCTTGTGGGGCGTGGTCACCGCTGGCGACTCAGTCGTGGCGCTTGCGCGCGGCCTCGAACGCGGCCAGTTGCTCGGGCGTGGCCGGCTGCTGGTGCTTGGCCTTCCAATCGCCGAAGGGTTCGCCGTAGACGGCTTCGCGCGCCTCGTCCTTGCTCATGGTGATGCCGCGCGCCTCGGCCGCCTCGCGATACCAGTCGGCCAGGCAATTGCGGCAGAAACCGGCGAGGATCATCAGGTCGATGTTCTGCACATCGGGGCGGGCCTGCAGCAGGTGTTCGCGCAGGCGGCGGAACACCGCGGCCTCGATATGCAGGGTTTCGTGATCGGTTGCGTTCATGACAGGAATTCGATGCGGGGCCGCGTCGCGCGGCCGGATGGGGGATAATGCTCGGCTTCGAATGTAGCGCAGGCCCCCGGAATCCGCATGAGTGACACCCCAGCCCGCATCCTCGACGGCAAACGCATCGCCGAGGACCTGCTCGATTCACTCAAGGCCCAGGTCGAGGCCCGACTGGCCGCCGGCAGGAGCCGCCCGGGCCTGGCGGTGTTGCTGGTCGGCGACGATCCGGCCTCGGCGGTCTACGTGCGCAACAAGCGCCGGGCGGCCGAGAAGGTCGGCATCCGCGCGGTCGATTTCGACCTGCCGGCCGACACCTCCGACGCCGAGCTGGCGGCGTTGATCGACCGCCTCAATGCCGATCCGGACATCCACGGCATCCTGCTGCAGCTGCCGCTGCCCGACCGCCGCGACGCCAATGCCCTGATCAAGCGCATCGATCCGGGCAAGGACGTCGACGGCTTCCATCCCGAGAACGTCGGCCACCTGGCGCTGCGCCAGTTCGGCCTGCGTCCGTGCACGCCACGCGGGATCACCACCCTGTTGGCCTATACCGACCGCCCGGTGCGCGGCCAGAGCGCGACCATCGTCGGCGTGTCCAACCACGTCGGCCGGCCGATGGCGCTGGAGCTGCTGATCGCCGGCTGCACCGTGACCAGCTGCCACAAATTCACCCCGCCGGAGGTGCTTGAAGCCTCGGTCCGCAACGCCGACATCCTGGTCGTCGCGGTCGGCCGCCCGGGCCTGATTCCCGGCGAGTGGGTCAAGCCCGGCGCGGTGGTGATCGACGTCGGCATCAACCGCCTCGACGATGGCCGCCTGGTCGGCGATGTCGGCTTCGCGGCCGCCGCGCAGCGGGCCAGCTGGATCACCCCGGTGCCGGGCGGGGTGGGACCGATGACGGTCGCCACCCTGATGCAGAACACCCTGGAGGCGGCCGAGGCGGCCGGATAGTAGGCGCCACCGGCTGCGCCCGCCCTGGTCCACCGAGCTCGGTAGGAGCGGCGCAAGCCGCGATGAAGTCCTCGCGGGAACGTCCGGTCGCAGCTTACGCAGCTCCTACAGGAGCGGTCGCCTTCTCTCGCGGGAGCGGCGTGAGCCGCGATCCCCGGCCCGTGCCCGGGGGAGTCCCCGGATTCTGCGGCGCAAACCTCGGGCCCCGCCGTTGCGCCTCCACACCCCCATTCGCGCTGCGCGCGAATCGCCCCCTGACTCAGGGGGTTGGGGCATGCCGCTCCCGGGGCTTTCGGGGCCGGATCGTCCCGCTGGCGGGACACGGAGTTCAGCATCCGTGCGCACGTGCGGGGTGTCGAACAGGTTACAATGGCGCGCTTCATCCTCCCCGGTCCCGCCCATGCTGCGCATCCAGGCTGAAGCGCTCACCTACGACGACGTATCGCTCGTACCGGCGCACTCCAACGTCCTGCCCAAGGACGTCTCGCTCTCCACCCGTCTGACCCGCGACCTGACCATCCGCCTGCCGATCTTGTCGGCGGCGATGGACACGGTCAGCGAGGCCCGCCTCGCGATCGCGATGGCCCAGCTCGGCGGCATCAGCATCGTCCACAAGAACATGAGCGCGGAGGCGCAGGCAGCCCAGGTCGCAAAGGTCAAGAAGTTCGAGGCCGGAGTGATCAAGGAGCCGTTCACCGTCGGTCCGGAGACGACCATCGGCGAGGTCCTCAGTCTGACCCGGGCCCGCAACATCTCCGGCGTGCCGGTGGTGGAGGGCGGCCAGCTGGTCGGCATCGTCACCAGCCGCGACATGCGCTTCGAGAAGAAGCTCGACGATCCGGTCCGCCACATCATGACCAAACAGGACCGCTTGGTCACCGTCGCCGAGGGCGCCTCCGACGAGGAGGTGCTCGAACTGCTGCACAAGCACCGGATCGAGAAGGTGCTGGTGGTCAACGACGGCTTCCAGCTGCGCGGGCTGATCACGGTCAAGGACATCCAGAAGAAGCGCGACAACCCCAACGCCGCCTACGACAGCAGCGAACGCCTGCTGGTCGGCGCCGCGGTGGGTGTCGGCGGCGACACCGAGGCCCGGGTCGAGGCGCTGGCCGCCGCCGGCGTCGACGTGGTGGTGGTTGACACCGCCCACGGCCATTCCCAGGGCGTGCTCGAGCGGGTGCGCTGGGTCAAGAAGACCTTCCCGCAGTTGCAGGTGATCGGCGGCAACATCGTCACCGGCGACGCCGCGCTGGCGCTGATGGACCACGGCGCCGACGCGGTCAAGGTCGGTGTCGGCCCCGGCTCGATCTGCACCACCCGCATCGTCGCCGGTGTCGGCGTGCCGCAGGTCACCGCGGTGGCGATGGTCGCCGACGCGCTGCAGGACCGCATCCCGCTGATCGCCGACGGCGGCATCCGTTATTCCGGCGACATCGGCAAGGCGATCGTCGCCGGTGCGTCCAGCGTGATGATCGGCGGCCTGTTCGCCGGCACCGAGGAGGCGCCGGGCGAGGTCGAGCTGTTCCAGGGCCGCAGCTACAAGAGCTACCGCGGCATGGGCAGCCTCGGCGCGATGGAGAAGGGCTCCAAGGACCGCTACTTCCAGGATGCCTCCGACGCCGACAAGCTGGTGCCCGAGGGCATCGAGGGCCGGGTGCCGTACCGCGGCCCGCTCGGCAACGTCGTCCACCAGCTGGCCGGCGGCCTGCGCGCGACCATGGGCTACGTGGGCTGCGCGACCATCGAGGACATGCGCACCCGGCCCAGCTTCGTCCGCGTGACCAACGCCGGCAGCCGCGAGAGCCATGTCCACGACGTGCAGATCACCAAGGAGCCGCCGAACTACCGCGCCGGCTGAGGCCGGATCGGTGACACGCGGACTCGTAGGCTGCGGGACGCTGCTGGCGGTGCTGGTCGGCGGCTGCAGCACATCGCAGGGACCGGGACCGTCGCCGCAACCGGCTGCCAGGTCCGCGGCCGCGCAGATGGAACAGGTGCAGGCTTGCGGCGCCTCTTTCGGTATTCCCGGCGGATGGCGGTCCAGGCAGGTACGGCCGGGCCACTGGCGACTGGTGGACGCGTCGGAGCAGGGCATCGTCGTCGACGTGCGTTGCCTGCCTTCGCTGCGGTTCCCGCACGAGCGCTGGAACGAGATCGCCGACGTCGCCGCGGCGCTGGAACTGGACGGCACGCAGCTCCCCTCGCAGGACCAGCTGCGTTACCTGGAATGGATCGAAGGGCGGCAGGACGCCGCTCGAGGGCGGGTTTCCAACCTGGCCGCGCTGCGCAGGGAAGCCTCTGAAACACACCCGCACGGCCTGCGCCGGCAGGTGGCGCTGTGGCCGGTCGACGGCGACTGCGACCGCGATGTCCGGCCGTGCTCGGCGCTGCTGTCGATGCGCTGGTCCGCCGACATACCGGCGCAGCAGGCCGGCTACGACGCGCTGTCGGCGACGATGGCGCAGACCCTGCAGTTGCCTGAACCGCACTTCTGAACCGCACTACTGAAGCCCTGGGGCGCCCGATGACCGACATCCATTCCGACAAGATCCTGATCCTCGACTTCGGCGCGCAGTACACCCAGCTGATCGCCCGCCGCATCCGCGAGATCGGCGTCTACTGCGAGATCTGGGCCTGGGACCACGACCCCGCCGAAATCGCCGCCTGGGGCGCCAAGGGCATCATCCTGTCGGGCGGTCCCGAGTCGACCACCGTCGAAGGCGCACCGCGTGCGCCGCAGGAGGTGTTCGACGCCGGCCTGCCGATCCTCGGCATCTGCTACGGCATGCAGACCCTGGCCGCGCAGCTGGGCGGCGCGACCGAGGCCGCGGACGCCCGCGAGTTCGGCCATGCCGAAGTGCAGTTGTTGGCCGACGATGCGCTGCTGGGCGGTCTCAGCGACCACGACGGCGAACCGCGCATCGACGTGTGGATGAGCCACGGCGACCATGTCGCCCAGGCGCCTCCGGACTGGACCGTCACCGCCACCACCGACCGCATCCCGGTCGCGGCGATGGCGCTGGAGGACAAGCGCTGGTACGGCGTACAGTTCCATCCCGAGGTCACCCACACCAAGCAGGGCCAGACCCTGCTGCGCCGCTTCGTCACCGAGATCTGCGGCTGCCAGACCCTGTGGACGCCCGCCCACATCATCGAGGACCAGATCGCGCGGGTGCGCGAACGCGTGGGCGACGACGAGGTGATCCTCGGCCTGTCCGGCGGCGTCGACTCCTCGGTGGTGGCCGCGCTGCTGCACAGGGCGATCGGTCCGCAGCTGACCTGTGTGTTCGTCGATACCGGCCTGCTGCGCTGGAACGAGGGCGACCAGGTGATGGCGATGTTCGCCGAGCACATGGGCGTCAAGGTGATCCGCGTCGATGCCGCCGACCGCTATTTCGAGGCGCTGGAAGGCGTCGCCGACCCCGAAGCCAAGCGCAAGATCATCGGCAACCTGTTCGTCGAGATCTTCGACGAGGAAGCCGGCAAGCTGAGCCGGGCCAAGTGGCTGGCCCAGGGCACGATCTACCCGGACGTGATCGAGTCGGCCGGCAGCAAGACCGGCAAGGCCCACGTGATCAAGAGCCACCACAACGTCGGCGGCCTGCCCGAGCACATGAAGCTGGGCCTGGTCGAGCCGTTGCGCGAGCTGTTCAAGGACGAGGTGCGCCGTCTCGGCGTCGAGCTCGGCCTGCCCGAATCGATGGTCTACCGCCACCCGTTTCCGGGCCCCGGCCTGGGCGTACGCATCCTCGGCGAGGTCAAGCGCGAGTATGCCGAACTGCTGGCGCGCGCCGACCACATCTACATCGAGGAGCTGCGCAAGGCCGGCCTGTACGACAAGACCAGCCAGGCCTTCGCCGTGTTCCTGCCGGTGAAGTCGGTCGGCGTGGTCGGAGACGCGCGCGCCTACGAGTGGGTGATCGCGCTGCGCGCGGTGGAGACCATCGACTTCATGACCGCCCACTGGGCGCATCTGCCCTACGATTTCCTGGGTCGGGTATCAAACCGTATTATCAATGAGTTACGTGGCATTTCTCGTGTCGTTTACGACATCAGCGGGAAGCCGCCGGCGACGATCGAGTGGGAATGATCACACGTTAGGCATTGGCTGGTACTAACTGGCATTAAATGATACTTAAGCCCATGTTTTCATGGGCTTTTTTATATTTATGTCTGGCAGTGTTTGGCAACTGATGGCAGCGGGAAGCACCGCTTGAGCGTGGTATCCAAGGTGGTATTATCGAGACATGATGCCATGAGTGATAGCCGATACCATGCTGCTTGATCTTGTGTGTTCATGGTGTCGAAATTCTTTAACTAACTGTTTTTATTGGTTTTATGGCCTGATTTTCGGGTGATATTCCAGCATGGTATTGGAATCGAAGAAGGATAAGACTCTTGCTGACCGATACCAAGCTGCGCAACCTCAAGCCGAGGGATAAACTCTACAAAGTGAATGACCGGGATGGCCTCTACGTGGCCGTCACTCCTGCCGGTTCTATCTCATTCCGTTACAACTACTCGATCAATGGCAGGCAAGAGACAATCACCTTTGGCCGCTATGGCGTTGGGGGTATCACTCTGGCAGAAGCCCGTGAGCGGCTTGGTGAAGCCAAGCGGATGGTCGCCGATGGAAAGTCGCCAGCGAAGGAGAAGGCCCGAGACAAGGCGCGTGTTAAAGGGGCTGAAACCTTTGGTGCCTGGGCGGAAAAGTGGCTACGTGGCTATCAGATGGCCGATTCTACCCGTGATATGCGCCGCTCGGTTTATACGAGAGAGCTAGAAACGAAATTCGGCAATCAGAAGCTGACCGAAATCACCCACGAGGACTTGCGAGCATTAACCGACGCCATCGTAGAGCGCGGTGCACCTGCTACGGCGGTTCATGCGCGTGAGATTGTACTCCAGGTATACCGCTGGGCGACTGAGCGAGGCCAGAAGGTTGAGAACCCGGCAGACCTGGTGAGGCCCGCAAGCATTGCCAGGTTTGAGCCGAGAGATCGAACCCTGACGCCCGAAGAAATCAGGATCATGTACCAGTACATGGGGCGTATTGGTACATCACCATCGATCCGGGCAGCGGTAAAGCTACTGTTGTTGACGATGGTGCGTAAAAGCGAGCTGACGAATGCCACTTGGAGTGAGATCAACTTCAGCGAAGCGCTCTGGACGATCCCCAAAGAACGGATGAAGCGTCGAAACCCTCACCTAGTGTTTCTATCCAGGCAGGCCATGGACATCCTCATCGCTTTGAAGACGTTCTCCGGAGGATCGGAGTATGTTCTGCCGTCACGCTACGATTCTGACGTCCCTATGAGTAGTGCCACGCTGAACCGGGTAATGACGATGACTTACAAGCTGGCTCAGAAAGAGGGGCAACCGCTTGCCAAATTCGGCCCGCACGACCTGAGACGAACAGCCAGTACCTTGCTCCATGAAGCCGGTTACAACACCGATTGGATAGAGAAATGCCTGGCACATGAGCAAAAAGGTGTGAGGGCGATATATAACAAAGCCGAATATCGTGAGCAGCGTACAGGCATGTTGCAGGACTGGGCGGATATGATCGACGAGTGGACATTATAGCGCTCTAAAGGTCAGCAGGTCGAAACGGGAGGGGGATAAGAATGAATATGGAAGAAGAACTAAAGAAAGCTGCTGCTTCTTTATTCAAGGATATGGAATCCATTGCTGACCGAATGCGTGAGTTGATTGTCAAAATGCCTCCGCATGATTTGCTCGGGTACATCTACGCTCAGCACATGATGAAAACAATGGGCAACCAAATAGGGGGCGAAAAGCAAGGCCAAGAAGATGGCCCAGATGACGTGGTTAATGAAAACCAGTTCTTACTGGAGTATGTTCACGCGGTTCTGGCATCTGATGCCGAACCTGCGGATATGGAATTCGACGAAGCACTGTGCGCTGAGCTGTTTGAACTTGGCCGAAAACTAAGAGAGCAGGCCATGTTCTTTGCTATGGCCACCTCCGCTGATACCAAAGATGGCATCTTCGGTCCTAACACGGCCGATATTGAATTCCGTGCGAAATCCACTTGGGTCATGATACGCGGGAATCGTTATCAAGTTTTGGAGGGCGAGTTTTATCGCTACGTTCTAGCGCCTCACAATGATGTTTTGGAGGAGGTGTACGGCATTGGTGCCACCGATATTGCGGAAGGCTTTCAGGCTATGGCCGACGCCACTCGTTCCGGGCACGCCAACGCAATCATTGAGATGATGAAGCAGTTTGAGGCGGTAAAGGCCTTTTCTATAGAGCAAGGTAAGTCTATGGAAGACGCCATGGAGGCATGGGTTGCAGAAAATACGGAGCAGTCCAAAGCGGCCCAGGGGGCGATGGAGGATATGTTTCGCGGTGGTATTGCCAATGTAAGCCGTCACACGAAGTTGCCACCGACATTGCTAGCGGACTTGTCATACCAGCGTGGAGAAGATACAGAGTTCTTCGCTGCGGGCGATTTTAAGGGGACACCCTTTCGGACACTACCCGCACGTAAGAAACCTCTAATTCAGCTTGGATCGGACTACTACGCCGTCGACCCCTGTTTTGCTCGCGATGCGGGGTATCGTGCGCTCCTCTTTAACCTTCTTCAGCGAAAGCCGGATTACAAGAAGGCCTTTAAAGATCGGCAGAAAATGATGAGCGAAGCAGCCTTTGCCGACATTCTAGATGCCCAGCTTCCGGGAGCCACAGTTCTCCAGGAGGTTTACTACAAGGACCCTGACAGCAAGCAGTGGTCCGAAAACGACACTCTAATCTTGGTCGATGATGTGTTGTTACTAGTTGAGGCCAAGGCTGGTGCAGCTGCCACCATCGCATCGCCAGCGCTTGATTTTGGCCGCCATGCTCAATCAGTACAGGACTTGGTACTCAAGGCATATAAACAATGTGCGCGCTTCTTCAATTATGTGAATTCGGCGGATGAAGTGTCCCTCTATCACCTCGTGGATGGCAAATACGAAGAGTGTAGCCGTGTGCGTCGCTCTGACTACCGGGTGATGGTGCCGATTGGGTTGACAGTCGAGTCGTTCTCGCCCTTTTCCACGTACTGTAAAGAATTACCGCAGGTTGAGCCTTTACTTGGAAAGCATGCTTTCATTTCACTGTCCATCGACGATTTGTTTGTGCTCAAGCGACTCTTGCCCACACCCGGGGAGTTCGCCCATTACTTGGAGGTGCGGCAAGCTGTGGCCAGGATACGCGGGGCTCATCTCTTCGACGAGTTCGATCACTTGGGTGCTTACCTGAAGAAGAACCGTTTCGATCAGGATATTGTCGAGCAGCTGAAGGAAGAGAAAGCGAACATGCTTATCTGGGATGGCATGAGTGACATCGTCGACAGGAGCTTCGAGGGTGAAGAGTGGGAAAGCAAACCGTTCCCACGTCAGGAGTTCCCAGAGGAGGTGCTGAAGCTGCTTGGAGCACTCGATAGCACCCGAGCTAGCGGCTGGCTTTCAGCGGAGAGTCATATCCGTGACCTAGGAGAGGAAGGCCGGAAGAATCTGGCCAAGATGCTGTCCGACCTTCGAAAAACACTGATTCAGCATCCCGCTCGTTACTTTGTTCTGGGCGGGGATGGTGTGCCGCTCTTCGTTTGGCTTCAACGGCATGACCACCCAATTGACTGGACTAAGGTGAACAATAAGGCCAGCGCAGGTGCGTTGAGTGTCAAGGCTACTAACGTCATTGGCGTCGTGGCTGAAGTTAGTGCTGACGGCACGTATCTTCAGGCGCAGTCTTTCGAAGTCTACATACCGACAGAACGTACGGAAGAAAACGCCCACATTTACGAAGACGCGGCGAGAATGGCTAACCCTGCACGTACAGTCAATCTCAACCGGGAAAAACAACTCTCCCCTAGTCGCAAGAGCAAAAAAATTGGACGTAATGTCCCTTGTCCATGCGGCAGTGGCATGAAATACAAGAGGTGTCATGGCCGGTGAAGCGTGCTTTCACGGCTGACTAGAATCAGCTCAGGAGTCCAGATTTTTAGCGGCTAAAATTCCTGTAGGTATCCCTCTAGCCTCCCAATAGGAATTCTTTACGTATTGTAGCCAACGCTTTAGACACGGCTTGGCGTGTCATGGGCTGTTGCTTGGCGTTCAGTATTCGTTTTCCAATTTCAGCCTGGCTGAACCCTGACTGCTTGAGTACCAGCATTTTTTTCTTGGTATCCGATAGCTTAGAGTCCACCATCCTGCGAGCAAGGTTACGTAATTCTGCTTTGTCTGCTGACTGCAAAGTTAGACGTAACATTAATTGGAAGAAGTAGCTGTCAATCAACTCATCCCCTGACATGGCGTGAAGCTTGGACCGATTCGCACACTGATGGGTCAGTCGTGTGAGTTCGATATTAAATTGCGTTAGAGAACGTTTTGCCTGTCTATAAGTAGGGTTCCACTCACCATTTGCCAACTTGGGTCTATGCTCTTCGCAGTACTGGTGACTG
>NZ_VICD02000227.1 GCF_006546735.2 Marilutibacter maris
CAGCGGTCGGGTCAGCCTGACCACCCGGCCGCGACCGAGCATCGTGGCCTCTGCCAAGAGCGTGCCGTCGGCGTCGCGCCATGCGGCCACCATCGCCGGCGGATCGGACAGCGACACCGCGGCCGCCAACAACGCGGTACCGCCGTCGGCGATCCAGGCACGTGCCGCGGGCGGCAACTCGCCGGGCTCCAGCCATACCAGCACCGCGTCCGCCGGCGCGGAACCTGCCGGAGTGGAGAGGGTGACCGCCGCCGAGGCCGCATCCGGGTCCGGCCACCAGGCGTGCGTGGCCGCCCGCAGGTAGCGCAGCGCGGGCGGCGCCGGATCGCTGGCGACCACATGCAGCAATGGCGGCGCCGTCGCCGCGATCGGCGGCTGCGGCATCGCACCCGGTACCACCTGCCAATCGACCTTGCGCGAAAGCACCGGCAACTGCGCATCGGCATGCTCCAGCCGCTCGGGCACCCGCACGGTCAGCGCGATGTCGGCCGGCAGTTCGGCATCGAGCTGGCGCAGCAGGCTTGCGAACGGCACCGGCCCGTGCGGAGCAGGCTGCGCGATGTCGGGAAAGCCCGGCGCCAGCCAGCGCACCTCGACATCCCGGTCGCCAGCGGCCGGCAGACTCGCCGGATCCACCCCGGCGACCACCACCGTCCACGGAGTACCCGCCGCTTTCCCGTACAGCACCGGCCGGGCCAGCCACAACGCGACCAGGGCCAGCAACGCCAGGCGCAGCAGCAGCAGCGGCCATTCCTCGAAGCGGATGCGCTGGCGTGGACGCGGTCGCTGCCGCAGCCATCGCAACGCGGCGAATTCGGTCGGACGCTGCTCGCTGCGCCGGGCCAGGTGGATCAGCAGCGGCAGCAGCAAGGCCGTCAGCGCGACCAGCGCGGCGGGCAACAGCAGGGCGAACGACATCAGCGCGCCCCGGCAACGGCGGCGCGGCCGCCGAACAGGCGTCGCAACGGCAGGTCCAGCGGCTGGTCGAGCACATGTTCGACGTGCCGGATTCCGGCGGCGTCGAAGCGCGCATCCATCCCGCGCCGCGCCGCGCCGAAGCGCCGCAGGAATTCCTCACGCAACGCGCGGCCGTCGCCAAGCAGCTCCTCGCCGGTTTCCGGATCATGGAAACGGCGCCCGTCATCGAAGGGAAAATCGCGCTCGGCGACGGTCAGCAGGCGGAGCGCCAGCACTTCGCGGCCGGCCGCGGCCAGGCGCTCGGCCAGCGCGACGCAGGCCTCGTCCAGGCAATCGCCGATCAGCACCACCATGTCGTCGGGCGCGACCCGCTCCCACAACGGCAGCAGGCGATCGGCGCCGGGGAAGCGTCCGCCCGGCTCGGCCTCGTGCAGCGCCAGTTGCAGGCGGTCGCGCTGGCGCGGCCCGGAACCGGGCGGCACCAGTCGCAGGCCCTGCTCGTGCAGCACCACCAGGCCGCAGGCGTCGTGTTGCGCCAACGCGATCTCGGCGATGCTCGCGGCCAGGACGCGGGCCGCCGACATCCGGGTGAACGACGGCGCGCCCGCGTCGGCCTGCCCCATCGACGCGCTGGCATCCAACAGCAACCACAGCACCAGCGGACTCTCGCGTTCGGCCTCGCGGACGAAGAAGCGGTCGCTGCGGGCGTACAGCTTCCAGTCGATCTGGCGCGGTTCGTCGCCGAGCTCGTAGGCGCGGTACTGCGAGAACTCCAGGCCGCTGCCGCGGCTGCGGCTGGCGTGCATGCCCAGTCCACGTCCGGCGGCCGCGCGCCGGGGCACGATGCGCAACTCGCGCAGCCGCGCGCGCACCTGCGGAGGAATCAGCTGGGCCACCGGTTCCCGGGTCACGGTCCTGGGCTCAGGCGGCGGGCATCGGCATGTCGCGCAGCAAGGCGGCGATCACGTCGTCGGTACTCACCTGTTCGGCCTCGGCCGCGAACGACAGCAGCAGCCGATGCCGCATCACCGGTGCCACCAGCGCGGTCACGTCCTCGCGCGTCGCCGCCAGGCGGCCGTGCAGCAGCGCGCGCGCCTTCGACGCCAGCACCAGCGATTGCCCGGCGCGCGGTCCAGCGCCCCAGCGCACGAAACGCGCGATCGGCTCCGGCGCGCCCTCGCCCGGCCGGGTCGCCCGCACCAGTCGGTTGATCCAGCCCAGCAGGTCGTCGCCGACGTGGACCTGACGGGTCAATGCCTGCAGCGCCAAGACCTGGTCGCCGTCCATCACCTGCGGCACCTGCGCCGTCCGCGCACCGGTGGTCTGGACCAGGATCGAGCGTTCCTCGTCCTCGTTCGGGTAGCCGACCCGGATCTGCAGCAGGAACCGGTCCAGCTGGGCCTCCGGCAACGGATAGGTGCCGGCCTGCTCGATCGGGTTCTGGGTCGCCAGCACGAAGAACGGCGCCGGCAGCTCATGGGTCGCGCCGGCGAAGCTGACCGTGCGCTCCTGCATCGCCTCCAGCAGCGCGGCCTGGGTCTTGGGCGGGGTGCGGTTGAGCTCGTCGGCCAGCAGCAGGTTGGTGAACACCGGACCGCGCTGGAAACGGAAGTGGCGGTGACCGGTGCCGTGGTCCTCCTCCAGCAGCTCGGTGCCGAGCAGGTCGCTGGGCATCAGGTCGGGCGTGAACTGCACGCGCCGGAACTGCAGCCGCATCGCCTGGCCCAGCGTGCGCACCAGCAGGGTCTTGCCCAGTCCGGGCACGCCTTCCAGCAGGCAGTGGCCGCCGGCGAGCAGTCCGATCAGCAATTGTTCGACGACCTCGGACTGGCCGACGATGGCCTGGGCGATCGCCGCGCGCAGTTCCTCGATGCGGGCGGTCTGGGTCCGGATGTCGGCTTCGGAGATGTCGTTCATGGATTCGGATCGTGCGGAGAAGACGGTGGGGTCGCGACCGCGTCCGCAGCCGGTCGCGCGCGGGTCACGCGGTCAGCGCGTACATCACGATATTGACCGCGAACTTTGTGTTGTCCTCGGCCAGGAAACGCTTGTTGCGCCAGTCGTAGTCCCATTCGCAGCCATAGTCCTTGTTGCTGTAGAGCACCCCGAGGCGGCCGTCGATCTCGATGCCCTGCAGATAGTCGTGGACCAGGTCGTCGCCCCAGCCGTTGAGCTCGAAGCTGGTCGCCGGCGGGCCGTCGGGGAAGCGGAAGAAACTGCGGTAGAGCGCGTGGCTGTTCGGCAGCTTGCGCAGTGCGCCGGCGCCGAAGATCGATTGCATCTGCCGTTCGAACGACTTGGCGAACAGGCCGTCGATGTCGTGATTGCAGTCGTCGACGAAGACGAAGCCGCCGTTGCGGACGTAGCGTTCGAAGTTGCGTCGTTCGGCGACGCTGAAGTCGACCAGCTTGTGCCCGGCCAGGTAGCAGAACGGCGCGGTGAGCATTTTCGGATCGGCCAGATCGATCACATGCTCTTGCGGATCGACCCGCAGGCCGGTGTAGTCGATCAGCGCGGTGATCAGGTTCGAAGGCATCCGGGTATCGACGTCCCAGTCGCCTGATACGTAACGCAGCCGGGTGAACCAGAAGTCGTAACCGGCCGCCGCCGCCGCGCGCAGCGGCGCCGCCAACCAGGCCCCGGCGACGCTGCCGGCCAGCAGCCGCAGGAACCGGGCGCGGTTCATGGTCCTGCGGCGCCGGTCATGGTCAGACCGCGTCGGACAGCGAGGTGAAGGTGAAGTCGCGCAGCTTCATCGGCGGCAGCATCATCACCAGGCTGGACTCGTCGCCGGCCACGCGCACCGGACGACCGAGCTCGTCGATGTTGTTGAGCATGATCACCGGCGACTCGTTGAAGCGGAAGTTCTTCACCGGGTACTTGATCTGGCCGTTCTCGATGTAGAAGGTGCCGTCGCGGGTCAGGCCGGTCAGCAGCACGGTCTGCGGGTCGACCATGCGGATGTACCAGGTACGGGTGACCAGGATGCCGCGATCGGTGCCGGCGATCAGCTCGGCGGTGCTCTTGTCGCCGCCCGCCATCAGCAGGTTGCCTGGCTGGCCGACCGCGCGCTTGCCCTTCTCCTTGGCCCAGTAGCGCGAGTAGTTGAGCGCGACCACCTTGCCGTTCTCGATGATCGGCATCCGCTCGCGCGGCATGCCCTCGTCGTCCCAGGGCATCACCGGCGCATCGGCGTCCCACGGATCGGCGATGATGTTGACCCGCGGATCGTAGACCTGCTCGCCGAGCTTGTTGCCGCCGCCCTGCTTGGACAGGAAGCTGCGCCCCTCGTCGGCCGAGCGCGCGTCGAAGAAGTTCATCATGAACGAGACCAGGCCCGCGACCGCGGCCGGCTCCAGGATCACCGTGTACTTGCCCGGTTCCAGCGCCCGCGCCTTCGCCGACGCGCTGGCCTTGCGCATCGCCACCCGCACGTCGCGGCCGGCGTCGAACTCGCTGGCGTCCCTGACGCTGCGTCCGACCCAGCCCGAGCCCTGCCCGTCCTCGGTGCGCACCGTGCAGGTGTAGTTGAAGCCGGTGCCCTTCTGGTAGCCGAAGTTGCCGTTGCTGTTGGCGAAGGCGACGAAACGCCGGGAGTCGACCAGGAAGCCGGCGGCGACCAGGTCATCCTCGCGGCAGGGGCCGATCGAGTCGGCGGCCACTCCGGCGCGGAACTCGGGAGTGATCGCCGCGGTCGACTCGCTCCAGGTCGGGCTGGGTTTGTACTGCTGTTTGCCGATCGCCGGCATGAACTCGGGATTCTCCGGCGCCAGCCGCGCCAGGTCCTCGGCGCGGCGCACCACCCGCTCCAGCGAGGCATCGTCGAACTCGTTGATGGTGGCGATGCCCACGCGCTTGCCGAACGCGACCTGCACCGCCAGCTCGACGTCGTCGACCAGTCCGCTGGTGGAAACGCTGTTGAGGGCGAAGCGGATGTTGCCTTCGGTCGCACCGGCCAGGGTCGCGCTGCACTCGTCGGCCTTGGACAGGGCGATCACCTTGTCCAGGATGGCCTTGGCTTTGTCTTCGGTGAAGATGGTCATGGTCTGTTGTCTCCTGGACGCCGGTCAGCCGAGCGAGCGGGCCGTGTTGATCACGTTGATGCCGTTGAAGCGCGCGGTGGCGGAGCCGTGCGAGACCGCCGACACCTGCCCGGGCTGGCCCTTGCCGTCGAAGAACGAGCCGCCAAGACGGTAGTCGCTCTCGTCGCAGATCGCCACGCAGGCGTTCCAGAACTCCGGCGTGCGGATCTGGTAGGCAACGTCCTCGATCATGCCGGCGATCTCGCCATTCTTGATCTCGTAGAACAACTGGCCGCCGAACTGCGCGTTGTAGCGCTGCTGGTCGATCGAGAACGAACCGTCGCCGATGATGTAGATGCCGTTCTCCACGTCCTTGACCATGTCGGCCACGCTCAGCGTGTCCTTGCCCGCGGCCAGCGACACGTTGGCCATGCGCTGGAACTGCACGCTCGACCACGAATCGGCGTAGCAGCAGCCGTCGGACTCGTTCTTGCCGAGGATGTGGGCCTGGTCGCGGATGGTCTGGTAGTCGACCAGCTTGCCGGCCTCGATCAGGTTCCAGCGCTTGCACTTCACGCCTTCGTCGTCGTAGCCGACCGCGCCGAGGCTGCCGGGCTGGGTCTTGTCGGCGAACACGTTGACCTTGTCGCTGCCGTACTGGAAGCGCTGCTCGCGCTTGTCGAGGGTGGCGAAGCTGGTACCGGCGTAGTTGGCCTCGTAGCCGAGCACGCGGTCGAGCTCCAGCGGATGGCCGATCGACTCGTGGATCGTCAGCCAGGTATGCGAGGGGTCGAGCACCAGGTCGTAGCGGCCGGGCTTGACCGACGGCGCCTTGAGCTTCTCGCGGGCGTGCTTCGCCGCCGCGATGGCGTCCTCGCGCATGTCGTAGGAGCTGCCGTAGTTGACCACGCCGTTGGGCGAGACCACCTTGCCGGACGCCGCGCCGTCGAGATACTCGAAGCCCATGCCCATCGGCGAGGACAGGCCGTCGCGGGTGCGGAACTTGCCGCTGTCCTTGTCGATCGCGGTGACCGTCATCGGCGCCCAGATCCGATGCACGTCCTGGTCGATGTAGGAGCCGTCGGTGCTGGCGAAGTACTTCTGCTCGTTGACCAGGAACAGCATCGAGTTGACGAAGCTGGCGCCGGCGCCCATCGCCGCGGCGTTCACGCCCAGCAGCAGGTCGACCTTGTCCTTGATCGGCACCTCCATCGCATTGCGGCGGATCGGCGTGCGCCACGACACCTCGCCGACACCCGGGGTCGGCGCCAGTTGCACCGGCTCGTGCTGGATCCTGGCATTGGCCTTGGCGATCGCGACCGCCTGGCGCGCGGCCTGGGCGACGCCGTCGGCGGTCAGGGTATTGGTCGCGGCGAAGCCCCAGCTGCCGCCGGCGATGACGCGCACGCCAACGCCGGTCGACTCGGTGTTGACCACGTTCTGGACCTTGTCCTCGCGGGTGATCACGAACTGGCGCAGGTAGCGGCCGATGCGCACGTCGCAGTAGCTGGCGCCGTCGCCGGTGGCGGTGTTGATGGCGACGTCGGCCAGGGTCTTCTTCATCCCGACGTCCAGCGTGGTGGTCAGTTCCTCGGCGGCGATCGCCTTGCCGAGCCACGTCGGCAGCACCAGTCCGCCGAGTCCGAGGCCGCTCAGGGCCAGAAAGTCGCGTCGTTGCAAGGCAGCTCTCCCGTTGGGGTGCCGTCGGCACGAGCGCCGCGCGGCGGGTTTGGAGGCGGGGCATGCGCGGCGTACCGCACACAACGCCTCGATTCTTGCGGCCGCCTATTGACGCGTCAAATGACTTTTGTCATGGAGGCGCGACCGGATCAGCCCAGATTGCGCGCGGTGTTGATCACATTGATGGCGTCGAAACGCGCGGTGGCGGCGCCGTGCGACACCGCCGACACCTGCGGTGGCTGGCCCTTGCCGTCAAAGAACGAGCCGCCGAGACGGAAATCGCGCTCGTCGCAGATCGCCGAACATGCGCCCCAGAACTCCGGCGTGCGGATCTGGTAGGCGACGTCCTCGATCATGCCGGCGATCTCGCCGTTCCTGATCTCGTAGAACAGTTGCCCGCCGAACTGCGCGTTGTAGCGCTGCTGGTCGATCGAGTAGGAGCCGCGCCCGTGGATGTAGATGCCGCGCTCGACGTCGCCGATCATCTCCGCCACGCTCAGCGGCCCGGGTCCGGGCTCCAGCGACACGTTGGGCATGCGCTGGAACTGCACGCTCGACCACGAGTCGGCATAGCTGCAGCCGTCCGAGGCCTGCTTGCCGAGGATGTGGGCCTGATCGCGGGTGCACTGGTAGTCGACCAGCACGCCGTCGCGGACCAGATCCCAGCGCCCGGTCTTCACGCCCTCGTCGTCGTAACCGACCGCACCGAGGCTGCCGGGCCGGGTCCGGTCGGCAACGAAACTGACCCGTTCGCTGCCATAGCGGAACCCCGCATCGCGCTTGTCCAGGGTCGCGAAACTGGTGCCGGCGTAGTTGGCCTCGTAGCCAAGCACCCGGTCCAGCTCCAGCGGATGGCCGACGTTCTCGTGGATGGTCAGGAACAGGTTGGACGGATCCAGCACCAGGTCGTAGCGGCCGGGTTCGACCGATGGCGCCTTGAGCTTGGCGCGTGCCTGCCGGGCCGCGGCGACCGCGTCCTCGCGCATGTCGTAGGCGTCCGCATAGGCGACCAGGTCGCCCGGCAGCGCCACCCGTGCGCGCGGATCGGGCTCCATGAACTCGTAGCCCATGCCCATCGGCGCGGACAGGCCGTCGCGGGTGCGGAACCGGCCGCTGGCCTTGTCCACCGCGGTGACAGTGAACGGCGCCCAGATCCGGTGCACGTCCTGGTCGATGTAGGAGCCGTCGGTGCTGGCGAAGTACTTCTGCTCGTTGACCAGGAACAGGCGCGAGGCGACGAAGTCGGCACCGGCATTGATCGCCGCCGCGTTCACGTCCAGCAGCAGTTCGACCTTCTCGGCGACCGGCACCGTCATCGCGTTGCGACGGATCGGCGTGCGCCAGGACACCTCGCCCACGCCCTGCACCGGCGCCAGGCGCACCGGTTCGCGCTGGATGCCGGCATTGGCCCGGGCGATCGCCAGCGCCTGCCGGGCCGCCTGCGCGGCGCCGTCCTCGGACACCACGCTGGTCGCGGCGAAGCCCCAGGCACCATCGACCAGCACCCGCACACCGACACCGACCGACTCGGTGTTGATCACGTTCTCGACCTTGTCCTCGCGGGTCATCAGCGCCTGCCGCAGGTAGCGACCGATGCGCACGTCGCAGTAGCCGGCACCGGCCTGGCGGGCCACGTTCAGGGCGGCGTCGGCGGTGCGCTTCTTCAGCCCGGGGTCGAGCACGGCGGCGAAGCTCTCGGCGGCGACCGCCCTGCCCGCGAACCCGGGCAATGCGAGGCCGCAGGCACCCAGGCCTCCCATGATCAGAAAGTCGCGGCGATGCATGGAGGCTCTCCTGTGGCGACGGGACGCGATCAGGTACAGCCAACCACCTTGCTGACCGCACACGGCGGCGTCAAACCAACCAATGGCACAGTCGCCCGCGACGAACGCCGCGGGCACCGCGCCGGCGTTATGCTTGCGACCTGCGTCGCGCCCTGTCACCGGAGCCCATCATGCGCCTCAAACCCCTGACCCTCGCCCTGCTCCCGAGCCTGCTGGCACTGTCCCTGTGCGCCTGCCAGCCGAGCCCTCCGGCAGCCCAGGACAACGCCGTGGCGACCACCGACGCCGCCGCGACCGCCGAGGCCGATGCCGCCTTCCAGGCGCTGGCCGGGCGCTGGCTGGAAAAGTCGATGGAGTTCTCGCCGATCGCCGCAACCCAGATCGGCGACCACCGCTACGACGACCGCATCGACGACCTGAGCCAGGGCGGCCGCAAGCGCTCGCTGGAATTCCAGCGCAAGGTCCTGGGCGAGCTCGACGCGATCGACGTCGCCGCGCTGTCGCGCGAGAACCAGGTCGATGCCGCGATCCTGCGCAATCAGCTGCGCTACGACATCTGGAGCAACGAGACCTTGCAGAGTTGGGCCTGGGACCCGCAGGTCTACAGCCAGCTCGCCGGCAGCGCGCTGTACGGATTGATGGCGCGCGAGTTCGCGCCGCTGCCGCAGCGGTTGAAGTCGGCGACCGCGCGCATGCAGCAGATTCCATCGCTGTTCACCCAGATGCGCCAGAACCTGGACCCGGCCCGGGTGCCGAAGATCCACGCCGAGACCGTATCCAGGCAGAACGCCGGCATCCTCAGCCTGGTCGACGGGCTGATCGTGCCGCATGCCGGGGCGCTCAAGGGCGAGGACCGCAAGCAGCTCGACGCCGCCATCGCCAGCCTGCGCAAGGCGGTCGCCGAACACCAGACCTGGCTCGACGAGACCCTGGTGCCCAACGCCAAGGGCGACTTCCGCATCGGCGAGACCCTGTACGACGAGAAGCTGGCATTCGCGCTGAATTCGCCGCTGTCGCGGCAGGACATCCGCAGCCGGGTCGAGGCCGACATCGAGCGCACCCGCGAGGAGATGTACGGGATCGCCCGCGGCGTGCTCGCCGGGCGCGACGACGCGCCCGCGCAGATGCCCGACGCGCCGACGCCGGAACAACAGCAGCAGGTGATCGAGGCCGCGCTGGAGCTGGCCTACGCCGACCGCCCGGCCCGCGACGAGGTGGTCGAGGTCGCCACCCGCAGCACCGAGGAGGCGACCGCCTTCGTCCGCGAGAACAACCTGGTCAGCGTGCCCGACACGCCGGTCAAGATCATCCTGATGCCCGAATTCCAGCGCGGCGTCGCGGTCGCCTACTGCGACTCGCCCGGCCCGCTCGACAAGGGCCTGGACACCTTCTATGCGGTCTCGCCGATTCCCGACGACTGGAGCGAGGCGCAGGTCGACTCGTTCCTGCGCGAGTACAACACCCGCTCGATCCACGAGCTGAGCATCCACGAGGCGATGCCCGGCCACTTCCTGCAGCTCGCGCATTCCAACAAGTACCCGTCGACGCTGCGCGCGGTGCTGGGATCGGGCCCGTTCATCGAGGGCTGGGCGATGTACGGCGAGAAGGTCATGGCCGACGCCGGCTACATGGACAACGACCCGCTGATGCAACTGATCAACCGCAAGTGGAACCTGCGCGCGATGGCCAACGCCCTGCTCGACCAGGCCATCCACGTCGAGGGCATGAGCCGCGAGGAGGCGATGGAGCTGATGACGGTCACCACCTTCCAGCAGGAACGCGAGGCGGCCGGCAAGTGGGTGCGCGCGCAGCTGACCTCGGCGCAGCTGCCGACCTACTACGTCGGCTACAGCGAGCACCTGGACCTGCGCAACGAGGTCGAGCAGCGCGAGGGCGAGGACTTCGACCTGAAGGCCTACCACGACAAGCTGCTGTCGTTCGGCTCGCCGCCGGTGCGCTTCGCCCGCCAGTTGATGCTGGACGAGCCGATCCGCTGATCGCGCGGGGGGAGGCATCGCCGGTGCTTCCCCCGCCGCGTCGCGCGCGCGCCGGCCCGAGACGCGAACCGGCCCTGGCCCGACGGCGCCCGGCGGCTCCACCACGGCGACCGCGATCGCGCTATCGTCGATGCTGTCCCGCAGCGAACCGGAGCATGGCGATGAACGGAAGCACCGTGATCCCCTGTCTGACCTACCGCGACGCCCACGCGGCGATCGAGTTCCTGTGCTCGGCCTTCGGCTTCCACAAGCACGCCGTCCACGCCGACGCCGACACCGTCCACCACGCCCAGCTGACCCATGGCAACGGCATGATCATGCTCGGATCGGCGCGGAAGGACGGCGAGTGGTCCGGCCGTATCGCGCAACCGGACGAGATCGGCCTGCGCGAGACCCAGAGCCCCTGCGTGATCGTCGCCGACCCCGACGCCCACTACGCGCGGGCCAAGGCGGCCGGCGCCAAGATCGAGATCGAGATTGCCGACCAGGACTACGGTGGCCGCGGTTACATGTGCCGCGACCTCGAAGGTCACCTGTGGTGGTTTGGCAGCTACGATCCGTGGGCGGCCTAGGCGCCCGGGACTGAACAAGCACTGGGACCGAACAAGCGGGAGACACGATTGGACCTGTTCACAGCGGCCGACGACGGCATCGCGTCCACGACACCGGCCATCGACGGCATCCGCGTCGGTATCGGCGGCTGGACCTTCGCGCCCTGGCGCGACAACTTCTATCCGAAGGGCCTGGTGCAGCGCCGCGAGCTGGAGTACGCCAGCCGCCAGCTCAGCGCCATCGAGATCAACGGCACCTTCTACGGCGCGCAGAAGCCGGCCGTCTATGCCAAATGGGCGGCGGAGACGCCGGACGGGTTCATGTTCTCGCTGAAGGCTCCCAAGCGGGTCACCCATGCCGCTGCGCTGGCGCGGGTCGGCGCACAGGCGCGTGCGTTCATCGACGGCGGCCTGGGCGAACTCGGCGACCGGCTCGGGCCGATCCTCTGGCAACTGGCGCCGCAACGCAGCTTCGACCGCGACGATCTCGCGCACTTCCTCGATGCCCTCCCCGAGACACTGGACGGGCAACGGCTGCGGCATGTGCTGGAGGTACGTCACGACAGCTTCCGCGCCCCCGCCTACCTGCAACTGGCCCGCGAGCGCGGCGTCGCCACCGTGTTCACCGACTCCGACCGCTATCCCTCGCTGGCCGACATCAGCGGCCCCTTCGTATATGCGCGACTGATGCGATCGCAGTCGGAGATCGACACCGGCTATCCCGAAGCCGATCTGCGGCAATGGGCCCGGCGCGCGCGGCAGTGGGCGCGCGGCGGCGATTGCGACGACCTGCCGCACGTCGAGGCGGCGAACGCCGCTGCGGCCGCCCCGCGCGAGGTGTTCATCTATTTCATCAGCGCGGCCAAGGCCCGCAATCCGGCCGCCGCCACCGCCTTGATCGACGCGCTGCGAACGGACTGAGCCGGCATCGGCGGCCTGGGCGCCCGATCACGGCGGCCATGCCGTTCGGCACTGTGAGCCGACCCGGCATTGACGCAGCCTCGGCCAGGCAACGGTTCCGTTCCCACAGCGAGGCCGCGCCATGACCAGTCGCCGAAACTTCCTCACCGCCACCGCGCTTGCCGCCGGCGGCCTCGCCCTCGCGCCGCTGGGCGCATGCAGCCAGGATGCGCCCACGACAACCGGTGCGCCCCTCCCCGCGCAGACGCCCGGCAGCCTCGCGACCCGGCCGATCCCCGCCAGCGGCGAAGCGCTGCCGGTGATCGGCATGGGCACCTCCGGCAGTCTCGACGTCGGCGATGCGCCCTCGGCGCGCGCGCCGCTGCAGGAAGTGTTGCGCCTGTTCGTCGCCTCCGGCGCGACCCTGATCGACACCGCACCGACCTACGGCCGCTCCGAACCGGTGCTGGGCGAACTGATCGCGGCGGCCGGCGTGCGCGACAAACTGTTCCTCGCCACCAAGCTGTCCGGCGTCAGCGGACGGGAGCAGGGCCTGGCCCAGTTCGAGCGCTCGCTGCGCGACCTGGGGACCGACAAGGTCGAGCTGTTGCAGGTGCACAACCTGCGCGACACCGACACCCAGTTCGCGCTGATCGAGGCACTCAAGCGGCAAGGCCGGGTGCGCTACTCGGGGCTGACCCACTACCGCGAGGAGGCCCAGCCCGAGCTTGCCACGGCAATGCGCCGGCTCAGGCCCGACTTCGTGCAGATCAACTATTCGCCGGTGTCGCGCGGCGCCGAGCGCGAGGTACTGCCGCTGGCGCAGGAGCTGGGAATCGCGGTGATCATCAACCGTGCGTTCGAGGACGGACGCCTGTTCGCGCGGGTCCGGAATCGGCCGGTTCCGGACTGGGCGGCCGAGGTCGGTGCCGATTCCTGGGCGCAGCTGTTCCTCAAGTTCGCGTTGTCGCACCCGGCGGTCAACGTCGTGATTCCGGCGACCTCCAAGCCGAAACACCAGGCCGACAACCTGAAGGCCGGCGTCGGCGCGTTCCTGGACGACGCCCAGCGCGCGGCGCTGATCGCGGCGTTGGGCTGAGGGCGCGGAGCGACCCGGATCGATGACGGCCCCCGGCACCGCACCGCGCACGCTGAGCCGCTGGGCGGCGCGCCTGTTCGGCCTCGGCGAGGACGAGGCGATGCCGGTGCTGTCCGGCGCGCTGCTGTTCTTCCTGCTGTTCACCGGCTATTTCATGCTGCGGCCGGTGCGCGAGACCATGGGCATCGCCGGCGGCGTGCGCAACCTGCAATGGCTGTTCACCGCCACCTTCTTCGCCACCCTCGCGGCAATGCCGCTGTTCGGCTGGGTCGCCGCGCGGGTGCCGCGGCGGCGCATCCTGGTCTGGGTCTACGGTTTCTTCGTCGTCAACCTGCTCGGGTTCGCGACCGCGATCCACTTCCAGCCCGACAACACCTGGCTGGCGCGCGGCTTCTACGTCTGGCTGTCGGTATTCAACATGATCGCGATCTCGCTGGCGTGGAGCGTGCTGGTCGACCTGTTCCCCAGCGCCCAGGCCCGGCGCACGTTCGCGCTGATGGCGGCCGGCGCCAGCCTCGGCGGACTGACCGGCCCGCTGCTCGGAGTCGCGCTGGTGGGCACGGTCGGCCATGGCGGACTGCTGGCGCTCGCGGCCGGGTTCCTGATTGCGGCGATCGTCGCCTGCGAAGGTCTGCAGCGCTGGCGCGACCGTCACCCGCTGCCGCTGGAGGACGGCGCCGGCGACCGCCAGCGACGACTCGGCGGCAGCCCGTTCGCCGGCGCCAGCACCGTGCTGCGCTCGCCGTACCTGCTCGGCATCGCGGTGTTCGTGTTGCTGCTGGCCAGCGTCTCCACCTTCCTGTACTTCGAGCAGGCGAAACTGGTCGAGGCGCGCTTCCCCGATCCGGTCGACCAGACCCGGGTGTTCGGCACCATCGATGCGATCGTGCAGACCCTGGCGATCCTGTCGCAACTGTTCGTCACCGGCCGTATCGCGCGGCGGCTCGGCATCGGCGTGCTGCTGGTGGCGGTACCGCTGGTGGTCGCGACCGGCTTCCTGTGGCTGGCGTTCGCGCCGACCTTCGCGGTGCTGGCGGTGGTGATGATCGTGCGTCGCGCCGGGGAGTACGCCTTCGTCCGCCCCGGCCGCGAGATGCTCTACACCGTGGTCTCGCCGGAGGCCAAGTACAAGGGCAAGAACTTCATCGACACGGTCGTCTATCGCGGCGCCGATGCGGTCAGCGGTTGGGTCAAGACCCTGGTCGACATGATCGCGCAGCATCCCGCCGTTGCCGCGGTCGCCGGCGCCGCGATCGCACTGCTGTGGGCGGCCACCGGCGGCGGCTTGGCGCGCGCGCAGCGACGCCAACCGGACTGAGCGGCAGCGAATGGCGGCCGCGCTACAGCGGCTTGGACATCAGCACCGCCGAAGCCGGGCACAGCGATGCGAACTGCGCGCTGGCGGCCACGGCGGCCGGCGCGGCTTCACGCGAAAACTCCGCGTACCCGATCCGGGCGAAGTAGCCGGCGGCGTCGGTGGTCAGCAGGAACAGCCGGCGCAGGCCGAGATCGCGCGCGACCCGCTCGACATGGGCGACCAGCTCGCCCCCCAGGCCACACGAACGTGCCGCCCCGGCCACCGCCAGCGAGCGCAGCAGGGCCGCGTCGGCGCCGCAGCGCTCGATACCCACCGCCGCGTCGAGCACGCCGTCATGGCGGATGCCGAACAGATGGGTCGCCCCCAGCGCCAGGTCGGCGCTCTGCAATCCGGCCGAGGCCAGCAGCGCCAGCGCCTCGGCATCGATCTCGACCGGCACGATCCGCGGCCGTTTGTGCGCCTCGGCAATGACGCGCTTGTCGAGAATGCGCACCGCACCGACCATCAACAGGCGCATGTCGCGCACCAGATAGTCGGCCAGGGCCGCGTCGTCGATGTCTTCGCCGGCGATGTCGAGACGGAAGCCCTGGCCCTGCATGCCGCCGCCGTTGCTGAAGTCCACCTCGAAGTCGAACAGCACCCGATGCTGCGGCGCGCAGGCGCTGTCCGCCTCGATCATGGACGCTTCCCGCCCTGGCTGAAGGCGACGCTGGCGAGGATGATCGCGCCGGCCACGCCCATGGTCAGGGTCAGCGGCTCGCCCAGCAGCCACCAGGCCCAGGCGACCCCGAACACCGGCACCAGATAGGTCACGGTCGAGGCACGGCTGGCGCCGACCCGGGCGATCAGGCGGTAATACATGACGAAGGCGATTCCGGTACACAGCACGCCCAGCAGGGCCGCGCACAGCCACGACAGCGGCGGCACCGACGCGTCCGGCCATTGGCTCGCCGCCAGTGGCGATACCAGCAACGCGGCGCAGCCCAGGGTCGCCGCCGCCACCGCGGCCGGCGGCAGGCCGGTCAGGTGGCGACGCACCAGGTTGATGCCGATGCCGTAGAGGAAGGCCGCGCCGGCGCCGGCGGCGACCGCCCAGCCGATGCTGGCGCCGGCGACCTTGCCGCTGGCGAGCACGACCACGCCGGCGAATCCGGCGCACAGCGCGATCGCGCGCCGGCTGCCGATCTTCTCGCCGAAGAACATGAAACCGATCAGCGCGGTGAACAGCACCGTCATCGCGTTGCTGATCGCGCCGATGCCGGCCGGCGCCCGCTGGGCGGCCCAGGCGAACAGCACGAACGGGACCGCCGAGTTGATCAGGCTGATACCGGCGAGCCTGGGCCACAACCGCGGCGGGAACTGGCTGCGCGCGCGCCACAGGAACGGCATCAGCACCAGCGCCCCCAGCGCCAGGCGCACCTCGACCAGCGCGAACGCACCGAAGTCGGGGGCGGCGACCCGCATGAACAGGAACGAGGCGCCCCAGATCGCGCCCAGCAGACACAGCTCGAGCGGGGTCATCCAGTCGCGTGCGCGGACATCCGGGAGCGGACGCCCGGCATCCACCGGCGGCGCGGCGGTGACGGGGGCGGAACAGGCGGCGGCATTGGGGGAGGTCATCAGCAACGAATCCGATTCGTGACTTTCGACCATTCTCCAATTTGCCATGGCCCTTACAAGCGCATACTTTCGAGTCTAGCCACAAACAGGATTTGAAGCTCAAATGGCCCTACGCGCAGACCTGTTACCGGCTCTTGCGGCCTTCGAATCGGCGGCCCGCCACCAGAACTTCACCCATGCCGCCGAGGAGCTGCACCTGACCGCCAGCGCGGTCAGCCACCACGTCCGCAAGCTCGAGGCCCGGCTCGGGGTGGCCCTGTTCCAGCGCCATGCGCGCGGGGTCTCGCTGACCGCCGAGGGACGCCAGCTGGCCGACGCCGCCGGCAGTGCACTGGCCGATGTCGACGGCGTCGTGCGCGCCCTGCGTGCCGGACGCGACGAGCACGCGCGGGTCCGCATCACCACCCTGCACTCGCTGGCCTACACCTGGCTGATCCCGCGCATGCGCGCCCTGGAGGCGGCGCACCCGGACATCCGCCTCAGCCTCGACACCGAGGTCGCGCTGACCCGCTTCGACGACGGCGGTCCCGACCTGGGCATCCGCCACGGACCCGGCCACTGGCCGGGCCTGACCGCGCACCTGTTGATGGACGAGACCCTGTTCCCGGTCGCTTCGCCCGGCTTCCCGGGGCTGGATCGGATCGTCTCCGCGGCCGACATCGCGCGCCTGCCGCTGATCGCCGACCATGCCCGCCAGGGCTGGCTGGACTGGTTCCGTGCCGCCGACGTGCACGGGGTGAGGATCGAGGAGCGGCATACCTTCAGCGACACCACCGACGCGCTCAACGCCGCCGCATTCGGCCACGGCGCCGCACTGGCGCGCGAACGGATCGCGGCGCCGTACCTGGACGCCGGGCGCCTGGTGCGCCTGCCGGGACCGGCGCTGCAGGCGCGCTGGAGCTACTACGTGGTCTACCCCGCCCACCGCCGCCTGCGCCCGGCCGCGCGCCGCTTCGTCGACTGGCTGCTCGCACAACCTGCCGACTGACCGCGAGCGGCGGCGGTGGGCAGGCGCCGGCAACGATCTGCGCCTGCCCCCTCCGCCATCGGCGCCGCTTCTGCAACACTTGGCCTCCCCCTACGGACGCCCGACGATGTCCCCTACCGGCAAGGCCCAGTTCCAGATCCACTTCTGTGTGCTGCTGTGGGGCTTCACCGCCATCCTCGGCAAGCTGATCACGCTGCCGGCGCTGCCCCTGGTCTGGTGGCGGATGCTGCTGGTCGTGGTCGCCCTGGCGCTGGTACCCAGGGTCTGGCGCGGACTGCGCACGATGTCGCCGCGGCTGCGCTGGTCCTACGCCGGCATCGGCGTGCTGGTCGCCCTGCACTGGCTGACCTTCTACGGCGCGATCAAGCTGGCCAATGCCTCGGTCGCGGCGACCTGCATGGCGCTGGCGACGGTGTTCACCGCGCTGATCGAGCCCTGGCTCGCGCGTCGCCCGTTGTCCAGGCGCGAACTGGGACTGGGCATCGCGGTCCTGCCCGGGGTCGCCCTGGTGGTCGGCGGCGTGCCCGACGGCATGCTGCCCGGGATCGCGGTCGGCGCGCTGTCGGCGGTGTTCGTGGCGGTGTTCGGCTCGCTCAACAAACGCCTGGTCGAGCACGGCGACCCGCTGACGGTGACCGCGCTGGAGCTGGGCGCCGGCACCGTCGCGCTGACCCTGCTCGCGCCGCTGATGCCGTTGCTGTTTCCGGCCTTCGCCGGGCCGCTGCTGGTCGTGCCGCCGGCCCTCGACGCCATGTTGCTGCTGCTGTTGGCGCTGGCGTGCACGCTGCTGCCGTTCGCGCTGGCCCTGGTCGCGCTGCGCCACATGAGCGCCTTCGCCGCCCAGCTGGCGATCAACCTGGAGCCGGTCTATGCGATCGCCCTGGCCATCGTGCTGCTGGGCGAGCAGCACGAGCTGACGCCGCGCTTCTACATCGGGGTGGCGATCATCCTGCTGGCGGTGCTGGCGCATCCGCTGATCAGCCGCCCGCGCCAGCCGGCCCACGCCGAGCTGCTGGGCACCGCCGAGGCCAAGGACATTTCCGACTGACCGGCGGTCGCCGCAACACGGGCGAACGCCCCGCATTTCCCGCTATCCTCCCTGCGTTCCCGGCCCGCGCCGCCTTCCGAGAATCCCGAATGAACTCGACCACCCAGCACAACATCGCCAAACTGATCCTGCGCGTGACCCTCGGCCTGCTGGTCATGCTGCACGGCGCCGCCAAGCTCAAGGGCGGCATGGCCGGCATCATCGGCCTGGTCGAGTCGCACGGTCTGCCGGGCTTCATCGGCTACGGCGTGCTGATCGGCGAACTGCTCGGACCGCTGATGCTGATCGTCGGATTCCACGCCCGCATCGGCGCGGTCCTGGTCGCGGTCAACATGCTGTTCGCGATCGCGCTGGTGCACATGGGCGAGCTGGGCCGTTTCAACGGCCAGGGCGGCTGGGCGCTGGAGCTGCAGGGCATGTTCCTGGCCGCGGCGGTGGCGCTGTCGCTGCTGGGTCCGGGCCGGTTCAGCGCCAACCAGCGCTGAACCCGAGCGCGCCGGACGCCCGCACCGGAGCACGCGCACGACGGAACACATCGCACGGCCACGGGAGGACGAGATGGAGCAGTACCCGCATATCCGCATCCTGATGGGCATCGTGCTCGGACTGTCGATCACCACCCTGCTCAAGGGGCTGGCCCAGTACGTCCAGCATCCGGGACGACAGAAGCCGTACTGGATCCACATCGGCTGGGCGGTCACGATGTTCGTGCTGCTGGTGCACTTCTGGTGGTGGGAATACCGGCTGACGCACGTACAGGAATGGACCTTCCTCAGGTACGGCTTCCTGATCGGCTACATCGTGCTGTTCTTCCTGCTGTGCACCCTGCTGTTTCCGGACGACCTGCGCGACTACGACGGCTATCGCGACTATTTCATGTCGCGGCGGCGCTGGTTCTTCGGACTGATGGCCCTGTCCTACGTCGTCGACCTCGGCGACACCCTGATCAAGGGACGCGACTACTTCGCCGGTCTCGGCCACGAGTACCTGTTCCGCAACGCCGCCTACGTGCTGCTGTGCCTGGTCGCGATGCGGACCCGCTCGCAGGCCTTCCACGCGGGCTTCGTCGCAATCGCGCTCCTCTACGAGCTGAGCTGGATCTTCCGCCTCTACGAACACCTCTGAACGGACCCGCCATGGCGCAATCGATCACCTTCGAACTCGACCGCGAATACGTGGAACTCAACCAGTTGCTCAAGCTGAGCGGCGTCTGCGACAGCGGCGGCAGCGGCAAGATGCTGGTCGCCAGCGGCGCGGTCCGGGTCGACGGCGAAGTCGAGCTGCGCAAGACCTGCAAGATCCGCGCAGGACAGAGGGTCGAGCTCGACGACGTCCGCATCGACGTCGTCGCGATCTGAACCGCGCGGGCGGCGACGACTCAGGCGATCGGCAACGCCCGCTGCGCCTGGCAGAGTTCGTCGTGCAGGGCCATGACCCGCCCGGCCTCGTCGTCGACGGTCCGTATGCTGCCCAGCGCCTCGATGAAGCGGCAGGCGGCGTGGTCGCGCGCAACGCGCTCGTAGCCTTCGATCCAGCGCCGGCGGTCGGGCATCCGCTCCGGCGACACCGGCCAGGTGCCCGGACGCGGACGCATGTGACGGTCGATACCGATGCGCCATGGCTTGGGACTGACGCGGGCGCGGAAACAGTGCTGGCGCCGGCACATCCGCGCGTACATCGGATCGCTGCCCAACGCCTTGAACAACGCCGCGACCTCGTCGCCGGTCGGGTCGAAGCGACGGTGCATCACCAGCACACGCAAACCGGCCGGGGTCCGGTACACCCGCAGGTGCCAATCCGGACGCGCGGCGACAAAGGCGGCGATCCGGGCACGCGCGATCTTCTCGGTGCCGCCACGCAGTTTCACCGAAAGCCGGTACAGCAGATTGGCCAGCGCCCCGCCGAACATCAGCGCGATCACCGTCGCCATCACACCCCAGCCCAGCGACTGCTTGACCGAACCGATCGCGATCGCCGCCACCACGAGCAGGCACAGCACGACCGCGCGCAGTCGCCCGCTCGCCCGATCGGAAAAGTCGATGTCGGCGAACAGTACGTCGGGGGTGTTCAGGCACAGCGCGCCATAGCTGTTGCGCGAGACGATGCTGCGACCGCGGCGCTGCACGATCTCCTCGCGGATCGGCACGCCCTCGGCGCCGTTGTAGGGCACCTTGGGTTCGCGGCGGCGCAACGCTTCGCCGGCGAGAATGCGCTCCATCGCCTCCTGCGCGCGGGCATCGGCATGCGCCTGGGCGGCGTCGGGACTGTCGTCCGACCAGCCGAAGCGGCGGACCACGACATTGCGTCGACGACTGCGCTGCTTGAGCCGCGCCTCGGCCCAGTACTCCGGTACGATCATCCGCCCTGTCCTTCCCTGCCGGCGATGCGGCCTGCGATGTCAGCGCGAGACGTTAACCCGCGGCGCGCATGCTGACCAGCGCCCGTCGACTCAGTCGTACTCCGACAGCGGACCGTCGGCGGGACAGTTCCGGTCGGGGAAGCCGTAGCGCTGCTTCAGGTCGCGACCGCATTCGCCCATTCCCGCGACTTCCTCGCCCGGAGTCACGCACAGCAGGTTGTAGTCGCGGAAGAACGCGTCCTGGCGGCGCACGAAGGCCTCGCCGCACTTGCGCGCCAGGCGGATGCGGTCGAGGTCGTCCTCGGCGGCATTGCGACCGGCCAGTCCGAACAGATCCAGCTCCTGCGCGGTCAGCAGACGCAGACTGCGATTGGGCACGGTCATCATCAGGTCGGCGATCGTGGTCGCCGCGCCGTTGCGCTGCAGGTACAGGTTGAGTTGCTCGTGGATCTCGCGCAGCTCCTGGTTGAGCTCGGCGCGCGAGGTGGCCTTGGACCCGATCCGCAGCATCCGGTGGATGCCGACCGGTCCGGCGATCATGCGCATGTCGCCAGCCGCCAGGATCAGCACGCAGGAGCTGTGGCAGACCGCGTCCTCGCGCACCCAGATCATCCAGCCGGACTCGGCCATCGCGTCGCCGGCCCGGATCGCGTCCTCGACCTGGCCGCCGCTGGAGTCGATGTCGAGGATCCGGCTCTTGATGCCGAGCGTGTCGCCCATGTCGGCGACGCGCTGGACCAGTCCGGTGAAATCGGAGGAGATCTTGCCGCGATAGCGGATGCGCACGACACCCTCGTCGCGACACGGCTGCATCTGCTTCCACAGGCTGGAGAAGCCGAGCGAGACCAGTGCTTCGCCATCGCCCTTGGCCTCGTAGTCGCGATCGCAGCTGAGCCAGGCTTTCCCGGAACTCAGATCCATCGGGGTCCAGTCGACCGTCGCGATGTCCTCGTAGGGGTCCCACTTGGGTTCCGGCTTCGGGATCTCGACCACGGTGGCGCCGAAGTCCTGGCGCGACTCGCTGTTCATCGAGGTCGCGGTCTGCGCCGATGGCGTCGGCGCGTCGACCGGGGCCTGTGAGCCGCAGGCCGCGAGCACGGCGCAGGTCAACAGCAGTCCACAGGTTCGGAAGGGATATCGCATCGGCATCACGGGGGTGTGGTCGGCATCCGGCGCGCATCGCGCCGGCGCCCGCACCCCCAGTCTAGGCGGCAAAGGCCGCCTGGAGTTCAACGCGGGGTGAACACTCCCGCCCCGCGTGGCGCTCGATCAGGCGACCAGCTCGACCGCGTGCACCGGCGGCAGCCGCGCCGCCAACGGCGTCCAGCGATCGCCCTGGTCGTCGCTGGTCCAGACTCCGCCGGTGGTGCTGCCGAACGCCAGCCGGTCGCCGCCGGCGTCGATCGCCAGCGCATGCCGATAGACCAGGTCGTAGGCCGGCACCGTCGGCAGCCCGTCGTCGAGGACCTGGAACGAGCGGCCGCCGTCGCGGGTACGCGCGACCACCAGACGGCCGTCGACCGGATAGCGGCGCTCATCCTTCACCGCCGGCACGAACCACGCGGTATCCGGGTCGCGCGGGTGCACCGCGACCGCGAAACCGAACACCGACGGCGGCACGTTGGCCACCTCCTGCCAGTCGCCGCCCCCGCCGGTGCTGCGGAACACGCCGTTGTGATGCTGCGCCCACAGGCAGTCCGGCGCCGCCCGGCACTGCACCATCCGGTGCACGTCCTGGACGCCGGGTTCGTTGCGTTGCTCCGGCGGCATGTACTCGGCGAACATGCCCTGCGCGATCTGCCGCCAGCCGTCGCCGCCGTCGTCGCTCTGCCAGACGCCGCCGGTGGACACCGCGACGCGCAGGCAGCGCGGGTCGCGCGGATCGACGCATATCGAATGGATGCCCGGCCAGTCGTAACCGCCGCCGAACCAGTCGCCGCGTCCGGGGTATTGCCACAGCGACTCGACCAGTTGCCAGCTGCGCGCGCCGTCGTCGGAACGGAACAGGCCACCGGGAATCGTGCCCGCCCACAGCCTGCCCGGCTCGTCCGCGCCACCGGGAACCAGCGACCACAGCAGCTTGAGCGTCGCCGGGGTCGGCGCCTTGCCGTCGCCGGTATGCGCCATCTGGCCCTCGGCGTAGGCCGGCACCGCAAGCTCTTCCCAGCTGTGTCCGCGGTCGCCGGAGCGATGCAGCTTGGTGCCGAAGTGCCCCAGGTCCAGCACCGCGTACCAGCTGCCGTCGCGCGGATCGGCGGCGGTCAGGGTGACGTTGTCGCCAAGAAACGCGGTGCGTGCGATCCGCCATGGCGCCTCGACGCCGCGCTCGAGGACGAAAAGGCCCTTGCGGGTGGAAACCAGCAGCGTGTCGGACATCTCGATCTCCCGGAACTGAATCTCGCAGAAACATGCGCGGAAACGGTGTCGCCCCGACGGACCCGGCCGACCGCGGACGGCCGCCGCTCATCCGCCCGACAGGGCCTGCATGACATGGACGTCGGAGTGCTCGCCGACCTCGTGGTCCAGTCGCTTGCCATGGACGACGACGCCGTCGACGAACACGGCGACGTGATGACGGACCGCCCCCTGCTCGTCGAGCACATAGCCGCGCAGGCGGGGGTGGTGCTCGAACACCCCGTCCAGCACGGCGCCCACGGTGCGGCCCTCGGCCTCGAGCACGACCTCGCCGCCGGCGGCATCGCCGGAATGCGGGGACGAGGCCTCCGGCGCCAGCCAGCGCGCCAGTGCCGATGCGAGTACGACCCGGGCCATCGCCCATCCGATACCAGCAACCGTGTTAGCGCGGAGTGACCGTGGGCGCCGCAGCCGCCGAAAATTTTTTTCGTCGCGCGTGTCGATCCGCCCGGATCCCGCTCGTCGTGTTCACGAGAGCGGGGCAAGAGCGTCCCGCGGAACCCACAGGTTTCACAAGGAGAACCGCCATGCGCGTCGTCGTCATCGTCAAGGCCACCGCCGAATCCGAAGCCGGGATCATGCCCAGCGAACAGCTGCTCGCCGACATGGGCCGCTTCAACGAGGAGCTGGTCAAGGCCGGAATCATGCTCGCCGGCGAGGGCCTGCACCCGTCCTCTCGCGGCGCCCGGGTCACCTTCGACGGCAAGAACCGCACCGTCACCGACGGCCCGTTCGCCGAGACCAAGGAATTGATCGCCGGCTTCTGGCTGTGGCAGGTGCGTTCGATGGACGAGGCGATCGAATGGGTCAAGCGCTGCCCCAACCCGATGCCGGGCACGTCGGACATCGAGATCCGTCCGGTATTCGAGGCCGACGACTTCGGCGAGGAGTTCACCCCCGAACTGCGCGCCCGGGACGAGCGCCTGCGCGAGCAGCTGGCCGGCAACTGACTCGCCTCCGATCCGGACACCGCGACACCCCACCCACCCACCCACCACTGGAGCCATCCGATGCAATTCATTCCCTACATGTGCGATTTCAACGGCAAGTGCCGCGAGGCCTTCGACTTCTACGCCCAGGCGCTGGGCGGCGAGGTGGTCGGCCGGATGACCTACGGCGAGTCGCCGATGTGCGACCAGATGCCGCCCGACTCCAAGGACCTGGTCATGCACAGCTGCCTGATGGTGGGCGAGGCGACGATCATGGGCGCGGACGGTCCGCCGCCGGAGAACGCCGGCACCGACAGCACCACGATCAACGTCACCGTCGACACTCCGGAGGACGCCGAGCGGGTATGGGCGGCGATGACCGACGGTGGCGAGATCAAGATGCCGCTGCAGGAGACCTTCTGGGCGCTGCGCTGGGGCATGCTCGTCGACCGCTACGGCAAGCCGTGGATGATCAACTGCCTGCGTCCCAGCGAGGACTGCCCGACCCCGGGCAAGGCCGCCTGAGTCCCGAACCGTTCCTTCCCTCACCCATCGCACGATCAAGGAAAGCCATCATGAGCACCGCCACCACCCACAAGCAGATCTTCGTCAACCTGCCGGTCAAGGACCTGGACCGCTCGGTCAGGTTCTTCACCGAGCTGGGCTACCGCTTCAACCCGGCCTTCACCGACGAGAATGCAACCTGCATGATCCTCGGCGAGAACCTGTTCGTGATGCTGCTGGTCGAGAAGTACTTCGCCAGCTTCGTGACCAAGCCGGTCGCCGATGCGAGCGCCCGCACCGGGTCGCTGATCGCGCTGCCGGTCGACAGCCGCGAGGCGGTCGACGCGATCGTCGCCCGCGCGGTCGCCGCCGGCGGCCAGGCCCCGCGCGAAGCGGTCGACCACGGCTTCATGTACCAGCATGGCTTCGAGGACCTCGACGGCCATGTCTGGGAGGTGCTGCACATGGCCGGCGAGCCGCCGCAGGAGTAAATCGGCACTTGCGCGTCGCCGGCCCGGGTGCTGACATCCCGCGGCATGAGCACTCATGACAGCAGCGACGCTTCGATCAACCGCCGCATCGACGCGATCTGGCGGATGGAGTCGGCACGGGTGATCGCGACCCTGGCACGGATGCTGCGCGACGTGGGCCTGGCCGAGGACCTGGCCCAGGACGCGCTGGTCGCGGCCCTGGAGAAATGGCCGGTCGACGGCATTCCCGACAACCCCGGCGCCTGGCTGACCACCACGGCCAGGCGCCGGGCGATCGACCGCATCCGCCACGGCCAGATGGCCGAACTCAAGCACCTGCAGATCGCCCACGAGCTGGAGCACGAGCAGGAGGAACGGCACGACGCCGAGCAGGCCAGCCTCGACGACCCCATCGGCGACGACCTGCTGCGCCTGGTGTTCGTCGCCTGCCACCCGGTGCTGTCGCGCGAGGCGAGGGTCGCACTGACCCTGCGCCTGCTTGGCGGCCTGACCACCGCCGAGATCGCGCGCGCCTTCCTCGCCGCCGAACCCACCATCGCCCAGCGCATCGTCCGCGCCAAGCGCAATCTCAACGAGGCCGAGGTGGCGTTCGAGGTCCCGCGCGGCAAGGAACTGGCCGAGCGCCTGGCCTCGGTGCTGGAGGTGATCTACCTGATCTTCAACGAGGGCTATTCGGCCACCGCCGGCGACGACCTGATCCGGCCGGCGCTGTGCGAGGAAGCGCTGAGACTGGGACGGATCCTGGCCGGGCTGATGCCGGCCGAGGACGAGGTCCACGGCCTGGTCGCGCTGATGGAGATACAGGCCTCGCGCAGCCATGCCCGCATCGATGCCGACGGCGAACCGATACTGCTGCTGGAACAGGACCGCTCGCGCTGGGACCGGCTGCTGATCCGGCGCGGACTGGCCGCGCTCGATCAGGCCGAGCGGATCGCGACGGCGCGCGACATCGAACCCGGCCCGTACGCGCTGCAGGCCGCGATCGCCGCCTGCCACGCCCGCGCCCTGGCCGCCGGGGACACCGACTGGGCGGCGATATCCGCGCTGTACGCTCAACTGGCCCGGCTCGCGCCATCGCCGGTGGTCGAGCTCAACCGCGCGGTCGCGATCGCGATGCATGCCGGTCCCGCGGCCGGCCTCGACCATGCCGACACCCTGGTCGGCGAGCCTTCGCTCAAGCACTACCACCTGCTGCCAACCGTGCGCGGCGACCTGTTGTTCCGCCTCGGCCGCCACGACGAGGCCCGCGACGAGTTCGAGCGCGCGGCCGAGATGACCCGCAACTCGCGCGAGCGCGCCCTGCTGCTGGCCCGTGCGGCGCAATGCGGGGACGACGGCGGCTGAGCCGGCATCCGGCATCGCCGCCGACGAGGTGCCGCCTACTCCTTCGCTCGCAGGTAGATGAGCTGCGAACGCAGCTCCGGCATGATCCTGCGCATCATCGCCGCATAGCCGGCGTTGTACTCCGGCGAGCACACCGGGCCGGGGGTGCGGTCGTTCAACAGCCGGTGCACCCGCACCGTGTTGCCCTCCTGACGATAGCTGGCGGTATAGCTGACGCCCTCGTACTCCAGCGACACGTCCTGCGGAAGCGCGACCACGCGCAGGCCGTCGGCGAACTCCAGCTCGTACTGCTCCTCGGACACCATGCCCGAGCAACCGCTCTCGCCGGGCGGATGCTCGTCGCTGCCCAGGTTGCCGGCGACCACGCCGCTGACCGGCGCGAAGCTGATGAACCATGGCTGGACCTGGATGCCGGCCGGTACCGGCAGCATCTTCTCGACGTCGAACTCGGCATCGATGCTGAACTGCTCCAGCAGTGGCTTCGGGTCGGGGAAGCTGACCTTGCCGGTGGCCTTAAGCGAAGCCTGCTGGAAGTAGCGCTTGACCAGCTGCTCGACGTCGCTGGCCGGCATGTCGCGGAACTGGTCGCGCGCGGCCACCGCCAGACGGCCGTTCAGCTCCAGTCGCTGGCTTCCCGAGATCGAACCGTCCGGATCGACCCGCAGGCGCGTCACCAGCTTCTGTCCATCCCCGCCGATGTCGTTCGCCGGTGTGCGCGCGTCGGCATGATGGCCTTCGACCAGCAACACCGGCTTGCCGGCGATGCTGGTCGGCAACGAGCCGAACGGCACGGTGGCCGCGGTCGAATCCAGGTACAGCTCCATGTCCGGGATGTAGGTGATGACGTGGTTCACGACCGAGGCCACCGGGATGTCCGGCAGCGAATAGGTGCCGCCGGCATTGATCAGCGCCTGGGTGCTGTGGATGCCGCGGGCGGTCAACAACGCCTGCAGCAAGGTCGCGTGGTCCTTGCAGTCGCCCATGCGGTTGTCGAGCACCACGTCGAGATCACGCGGCACCACCGCGCCCAGTCCGATGCAGTTGCCGGCATAGGTGATGTTGCGCGACACCCATTCGTACAGACGCCTGGCGACATCGCGCGGCTCCCGCGCATCGCCGGCGATCTCGTCGGCCAGTTCACGGACGCGCGCGGTGGGCGCCGCCTTGGCATTGGCCGGCCCGCCATAGGCCTGCGCGATCTGCGCATAGCTGTCGAAGCTCGAAAACGCATAGCCGGGATAGCGCTCGACATTGAAGACGCTGTCGCGCAAGGTCTCGCGTTCTACCGGCTCGCGGTTGCGCCAGTGCCAGCTGACCCGCTCGCGGTCGCCGGCACGCTTCACCTTCGACTCCGGCATGTGCCAGCTCATATGGCGCGCATCCAGCTGTACGGGGGCGTCGATCGATACCGTCAGGTCGCCGTAGTAGGTCGCCGGGCTGAAGCTCTCGATCACCGAGAAGTGGCCCGCGAACAACGGCGTGCTCGCGGTCAGCCGGTACGAGAACACCGTGGTGTCGCCGACCTCCAGCTCGGGAAACACCACGGTCAGGGTCGAGCGGTCCGAATACACCGGGGAATCGCCCTGCTGCCCGGAGCTGGCGCTGACCTGGTAGTTGCCCGGCGGCACCGCGATCCTGCGGCCATCGGCCTTCAGGGTATAGGCCTCCAGCACCTCGGCTTTCTGGATGCTCGTGCTGTAGCCCACCGTCTCGTTCTTGGCGTATTCCAGCGCCTGTTCCCTCAGCACCCGGGTCGCGGTTTCGCGCGACTCGGTATAGCTGCCGTCGTCATTGACGACATAGTGGATGTTCTCGTACTCGATCTGCAGCGGACGGTCGCCGCCCTCGTCGGCGCGTACGCCGAATGCGGCCAGTACCGCCACCGCGAACACCCCTGTCTTCCATCGTTCCAGATTCACGAATCCGCATCCTCCATTCCCTTGCACCGATCCATGCCCGCATCCGGCGGCGCCGGCCGCGTGGCGGCTGAGCGCATCCTACACCGGCGGGCGCGTGCCCCAGTCCGATGCCGCCGCTACGGATGAACGCCGCCCCACGCGCAGCGCCCGGCCAGATGCGGGATTCCGCCGGCTGTGACAGGATTCGCGCCCACCTGCCGCATTCCGGGGCGGGACCGTCCAGCTCCCGCCCATGCGCCTGAACAAATTCATCAGTGATACCGGCTACTGCTCCCGCCGCGAGGCCGACCGCCTGATCGCCGCCGGCCGCGTCAGCGTCAATGGACATCGGGCGCGGATCGGCGCCGAGCTGGCCGAGGGCGACGCGGTCCAGATCGACGGCGAGACGCTGCGCGCGCAGAACGCCGCCAGGGGCCGGCGGCGCCACACCTACATCGCGCTGAACAAGCCGGTCGGGATCACCTGCACGACCGAATCCTCGGTCAAGGGCAACATCGTCGACTTCGTCGGCCACGAACGGCGGATATTCCCGATCGGCCGCCTGGACAAGGATTCCGAAGGCCTGATCCTGCTCACCAGCAACGGCGACATCGTCAACGAGATCCTGCGCGCCGAGAACAAGCTGGAGAAGGAATATCTGGTCGCGGTGAACCACCCGGTCAACGACGAGTTCCTGCGCGGCATGAGCCGCGGGGTACCGGTGCACGGCCAGACCACCCTGCCGTGCCGGACCACCAAGCTGGGGCGCTTCGGTTTCCGCATCACCCTGGTACAGGGGCTCAACCGGCAGATCCGGCTGATGGCCGCGCACTTCGGTTACCGGGTCAAGCAACTGGTGCGGGTGCGGATCGGCAACGTCAAGCTGGCCCACCTCAAGCCCGGCCAGTGGCGCAACCTCACCGACGCCGAGCTGCAGGGCCTGCTGCCGCAGCGCAAGGAGTGGTGACGCATCCGCTCCGGGCCGATGCGCGAACCCGCATCGCCACCGGATCCGCCTAGCCTGGCGCGAGCGGCTGCTCGACCCAGAGCATCGCCTCGCCGCGCTGATCGGGCTCGAAGGTCCGCAGGTCGATGTTCGGCACCAGTTTGCCGATGAAGGCCGACACCTTGGCCAGCCAGTGGCGCTCGGTCACCACCGCGGCGCGCGCGAAGCGGCTGTACTCGCCGAACTTGCTGATCCCATAGCGCACATCCTTGCCCATCGCTTCCGCGCTCATGCCGGTCATGCCGGTCAGGTCGGTGAAGACGGCGATGCGCGGATGCGACGACAGCCGGGCCTCGATCTCGGCGACGCAGGCATCGTAGTCCTCGCCGCTCAGGGTGCCGGTGAAATGGAAGGCCGCCACGTGCGGGGCGGATTGCAGGATCTCGATCATGGCCTGGTCTCCATGCAGGATGACTCCACGCGGGAGGACACGCCCGCCATCCTGCCCTGCGCGGCGTTCAACCGGCGTCAACCCCGGCCATCCGCACCAACCTGGCGATGGTATTCATGTTCCGGGCGGTGCCGGAAGCACTGGCCGGGACTTTCAACTTCGAGTCCGCCATGCCGCTGCCGTAGTCGATATAGATCTCGCGCCGCCCCAGCGCCAACCGTTCGTCCCGTTGCCCGCCGACGGTCATCAGCGCATCGGCCGGCGGCGCCGCATCGAGGAACACCGCCACCACCCGGTTCGGCGCCGCGTCCGGAAACGGATTGTCCTCCAGCACCCCGGCCAGCTCCCGCGCGGTGCGCACCATCACCCCGACAGGCCTGCCCATGTACGTTTCCAGCGCCCGCTCCAGCGTGGCCTTGACCCGATCCGGGGGCAGCGTGCTGCGCAGCACGACATTGCCGCTGGCGATGTAGGTCCGCACATCGCTGAAACCGGCCTCGACGCAGAGCGCCCGCAGGTCGGCCATCGGCAATTTGCCGGTGCCGCCGACATTGACCGCGCGCAACAGGCAGATACAGGTGTTCATCGATGCTCCTGGTGTCCGGTGCCACAGCCCCGCCGGACCGCTTCGCCTTGTTTCCAACGGTTCGCTCGCCCGCCACCCGAACCGTTCGGGTCGCTCAAGCCTCCTTCTTGAGCGACTCCCGCACGATCGGCTGGGGACGGTATTCGAAGCGGATTTCGCGCATGCCCTCGTCGACCTCGGGATTCCACGGCTCCGCGCTGTCGCAGCCGACCAGGTGCCTGTGCCCGGAATCGTCGACCGCGGTCCGGCTCAGCATGTCGGAGGGCAGCTGATCGACGGTCCAGCATCCGCCCGAACTGGTGATGAGGGTGCGCGAGGCCACCTCCGACATCAGCCGCTTCAACGACGCCTCCGCCTGGCTCGCCGACATCACGTCGGCCTCGGCGCTCAGTCGCCCCTTCACGTAGTAGAGCCGGTCCAGCAACAGCAGGTAGGCCGAATGATAGGTCGTGCCGGATGCCTCGAACCGCAACGACGCCGAGTACGCCGGCAGGCCGCCTTCTGGCAGGCTGTAGGCGCTCAGCCCGTCGACATGCGTTTCGCCGCCGTCCTCACTCCCTGACCGGTCGATCGAATCGAGTTCGGAACGGACCACCCGCCGCAGCTCCTCCGCATTCAGGACCCCGGCCGGATAGAAATAGACGTCGAGCCATTTGCGGCTCTCGTCGGTCGGCATGTAGCGCACCGATACGCCGGTGGCCTGATCCTCGTAGCGGTGCTCGTTCTGCGCCTTCCAGCCCCGCAGTTCGGTCGGATACACCACCCGCGACTCGCGCAGGAATCCGCCAAGAAACGCCGTCGATTCCTCTGCCGGCGGCTCCGAAGCCAACGCCCCGCCTCCCAGGCCGATGGCCATCGCCGCTACCAGCCCCGTCACACCCGCCACCTTCCGCCATGCCCTGGCCATGCGTTCTCCCCGTTCCCTGTCGCACGCGCGTTCGTCGTGCAGCCAATCTAACCGATGAAGGCGTCGACCTCATCAGCGCGCCATGCACTGCCTCCAGCGATTGGCGACCCGGTTCGCGAACCAGGCGGTGGTCAGGTCGCGGGTGATCTTCGGACTCTCCAGCTTGATCCCCGGCAGCACCGCCCGCGGCAGCGCGCGGCCCTCGGCGCGCTCGGCGAGGGCGAACACCTCGCGGTAGAGCGCGGTGTCCTCGAAGTCGAGCCGGTCGCCGCGCTCCAACGCGCGCCGGATGGCACCGTCGTCGACACCCAGCTGCGGCTTCAAGCTGCGCACCGCGCGCTCGG
>NZ_VICD02000228.1 GCF_006546735.2 Marilutibacter maris
CGAGGTGACCGCCGCCGCCGCCGCGGGGCCGCCGGCGCGCGCCCCGTCACGCCCGCGGCTGTAGAATGCGCGTCCCCCGCAACCGGTGTTCCGCCGATGTCTCCGTCGCTGTCCCGCTGGTCTCCCGACCAGGCTCGCAAGACCTACTCGATCCCGCACTGGGCCGAGGGGTATTTCGATGTCGACGACGCCGGCCGCATCAGCGTGCGTCCGCGCCGCGACGGTGGCCCGTCGGTGGCTCTGGCCACCCTGGTCGACGAGGCCCGCGGCAACGGCGCCAAGCTGCCGCTGCTGCTGCGCTTCCCGGACATCCTCGGCGACCGCCTCGGCCGCCTGCAGGGCGCGTTCGCGCAGGCGATGGCCGACTGGAACTACCCCGGCGGCTACACCGCGGTGTACCCGATCAAGGTCAACCAGCACCACGGCGTCGCCGGCACCCTGGCCTCGCACAGCGGCGAGGGCTTCGGCCTGGAGGCCGGCAGCAAGCCCGAATTGATGGCGGTGATGGCACTGTCGCGCCCGGGCGGGCTGATCGTCTGCAACGGCTACAAGGACCGCGAGTACATCCGCCTGGCCCTGATCGGCCGCAAGCTGGGTCTGGATACCTGGATCGTGATCGAGAAGCCGTCCGAGCTGCCGCTGGTGATGGCCGAGGCCGAGGCGCTGGGCGTGCAGCCGGGCATCGGCGTGCGCATGCGCCTGGCCAGCCTCGGCGCCGGCAAGTGGCAGAACAGCGGCGGCGACAAGGCCAAGTTCGGACTGTCGCCGCGGCAGGTGCTGGACCTGTGGAAGTCGCTGCGCGATGCCGGCATGACCGACTGCCTGGGGCTGCTGCACTTCCACATGGGCAGCCAGATCTCCAACGTGCGCGACATCGCCAGCGGCATGCGCGAGGCGGTGCGCTATTTCGTCGAGCTGTCGGTGCTCGGTGCGAACGTGCGTTACATGGACGTCGGCGGCGGCCTGGGCATCGACTACGAGGGCACCCGCTCGCGCAGCTATTGCTCGATCAACTACGGCGCCAGCCAGTACGCCGGCACCATCGTGCAGCCGCTGGCCGAGGCCTGCGAGGAGTACGGTCTGAGCGCGCCGCGCATCGTCACCGAGTGCGGCCGCGCGATGACCGCCCACCACGCGGTGCTTATCGCCAACGTGTCGGAGGTCGAGCAGGCGCCGGAGGGCCGCGTGCCCGAGCCGCACGACGACGAGCCGGCGGTGATCCGCCATCTGCGCGAGATCCACGAGGAGCTCGGCCAGCGTCCGGCGGTGGAGCTGTTCCACGAGGCCCAGCACCACCACAGCGAGGGCCTGAGCCTGTACGCGCTGGGCCAGATCGACCTGGTCCACCGCGCCCGCATCGACGACCTGTTCTATGCGATCGCGCACGCGGTGCGCGCGCAGCTCAACCCGGGCGAGAAGAGCCACCAGGCGGTCCTGGACGAACTGAACCAGCGTCTGGTCGACAAGTATTTCGTCAATTTCAGCGTGTTCGAGTCGATGCCGGACATCTGGGCGATCCAGCAGGTGTTCCCGATCGTGCCGATCGAGCGTCTCGACGAGGTGCCGAGCCGGCGCGGGGTGATCGCCGACCTGACCTGCGACTCCGACGGCCGCATCGACACCTACGTCGAGAACGAGACGCTGAATACCTCGATGCCGCTGCACGCGTTGCAGCATGGCCAGAGCTATCGGCTCGGTTTCTTCCTGGTCGGCGCCTACCAGGAGATCCTCGGCGACATCCACAACCTGTTCGGCGACACCGATGCGGTCGAGATGCGCGTCGACGGCGAGGATCCGCGCGGTTACCGGCTGACCCAGCAGCGCCGCGGCGACACCACCGACGTGATGCTCGACTACGTCGGCTACCGCCTCGACGCGCTGCGCGAGGCCTACCGCAAGCGGGTCGCCGATGCGCATCTGCCGACCGACGAGTCGGCGCAGCTCGTGGATGCGCTGGAGGCGGGGCTGACCGGTTACACCTACCTCGACGACGGCGGCGCCGCGGTCGGTCGCGCGATCTGAGACGCACATGGGCGAGGCTGCTGCCGACAGACACTTCCTGGTGCTGGCGATGCGCGGGCCGGACTTCGATCCGGCGGTGATCGGACCGCACCGGGCCTTCCTCGAGCGACTGCGCGAGCAGGGGCGCCTGCGGCTGGCCGGCGGATTCGGCGATGCCAGCGGCGGCGCCTACCTGCTGCGTGCGGACGACCTCGACCAGGCCCGTGCCTTGGCCGAGAGCGACCCGCTTCACGTCACCGGTGCGTCGCGGATTACCGTCTTTGAATGGAACCTATGAAACATGGCAACTGAGAACTCCCCGGCCGTGCTGAAGACCGGCTTCATCGGACTGGGTGCGATGGGCGCACCGATGGCCCGCTATCTGCGCGACGCCGGCCTGCTGACCGTGGTCGGCAACCGCACCCAGGCCAAGGCCGATGCGTTGGCCGCCGAACTGGGCGTGCGCAGCGCGCGTTCGGCCGACAACTTCGCCGACTGCGACGTGGTCGCGCTGTGCGTGTCGCTGGACGCGGACGTGATCGAGAACGCGACCGCGCTGGCGCGGGTGCTCAAGACCGGTGCGGTCGTCGTCGACCATTCGACGGTGTCGGTGCAGACCGCGCGCCGGGTCGCCGCGCTGCTGGCCGCCGAGGGCATCGCCTTCCTCGACGCGCCGGTGTCCGGTGGTGTGGAGGGCGCCCGCAACGGCAAGTTGTCGGTGATGGTCGGTGGCGCCGAGGCGGCGCTGGAGAAGGCGCGGCCGGTGATCGAGGCCTATGCCGCGCGGATCAGCCTGATGGGCGAAACCGGCGCCGGCCAGGCCACCAAGGCGGTCAACCAGGTGCTGGTGGCCGGCATCAACGAGGCGGTCTGCGAAGGCCTGGCGCTGGCCGAGAAGCTCGGTCTGGATGCCGAGCGCCTGCTGCCGACGCTGATGGCCGGCGCCGCCGGCAACTGGTTCCTGGAAAAGCGCGGCGCGACCATGCTGCGCGACGCCTTCGCGCCGGGCTTCAAGTCGGTGCACATGCTCAAGGACCTGCGGATCGTGCAGGGCATCGCCCGCGAGGCCGGCATCCGCACCGCGACCATCGACCAGGCGGTCGCCGACTACGCGGAGCTGGTCGAGCGCGGCTACGGCGAGTCCGACACTTCGGCGCTGATCGCGCTCAAGCGCAAGCCCTAGGGCGCGCTGAGGGGCCGCTGGGCGGCCGCGACCGGCTGTCGATCAACCCTGCGCCGCGGGCACGGGGTCCTGTGCGGCCAAACGTTCGCCAAGGGTCGCGCCGACCCATGCCGCCAGCAGGCTCAGGGCCATCGCCAGACCGTGCTGGCGCAGCACGTCGCCGGCACCGAAGGCGGGGCCGCCGTCGCTGGACAGCGCGCCGATCCCGATCACCGACGCCACGCTCAGCCATACCGCGATCGCCAGCAGGACCGCCAGCGGGCGGAAGCCGCGACGCGCGATCACGCCGCCGATCAGCATCGCCAGCAGGGTCACCAGCAGGCCGGCGAGCGGGATCGTGCCCCAGCCGGTCTCGGTGGGCAGGTCCAGTGCGCGTCCGCTGAGGCTGATCGCCAGGTCGAAACCGAGCATCAGCGCCAGCGCGGCGATGCAACCCAACAGGTGTCGTTTGTCCAGTCGCTTGTCCATGGGCTCCCCGGCCACGATCCACGCGCGCCCTCGCGGCGGTCGCGCTGCTGCCGCAGTCTAGAGCGGGTCGCGCGGGCGCGTCCGCGAACCGCACACGGTTTCGGACGACCGGGGCGATGCGGGGGCTGTCCGGTCGCGGTGGCGCGCGCGGTGCGGACTCGGGTCACTCAGCGCGCCTGTTCGGCCGCGGCCTGTTGTTGCTGTTGTTGCCCGGCCTGCTCCTGTTCGCGTTCCTGGGCCGCGTCCAGGTTCGCGCGCTGGGTCGCGACCTCGCGATCCCAGCGCTCCTGCAACGCCGGGTCGATCCGGCCATCGAGCAGACGGTCCAGGCGCGCGGCCGGCGTGTCGGCTGCCGCCTCGGGTGCCTGGGCGGCGGTCTGCTCCTGCGCCGCGGGCGCGCCGGGGATCGGTGCGATCCCGACCTTGCGGAATTCGAAGCCGGCGGCCATCGCCTCGTCGCGCGGTTCCGCGTCCAGGCAGTCGATCCGGCACAGCGTGTCCGGCGCCAGTTCCTCCTGGGCGCCGCGCACGCCTTCGCGGTCGTAGACCGAGGTGCGGTAAAAGAACTGGTGCTCCTCGGAGCGATGCACGACATTCAGTTCCGGCGCCGCCGGTTCGGCGCGCTTGTCCAGGAACGGCGTGTCGCTCAGCGCGTTGAGGTAATCCACCATCAGGTTGCCGCTGCGGATCGCCAGGCCGTTGAGCGCATAGCTGCCGCCGACATCGCTGTGCGCGCCGCCGACGGTGACGCTGAGGAAACGGCCGTCCGCGCTCATGCCCGGGTCGAGGATCCGGGTCCCCTGGAACAGGTTGCGGCGCTCGTCCTCGGCGGTGATCTGGAAGCCGGAGATCACCGAGGGCGGCAGCCGGCGGTCATGGTCGCGCGGTTCGCCGGTACCGACCGGATCGAACAGGCCGACCGCCTGCGGGACGCGCCCGGGTTCGAGCAGTGGCGGCTTGGTGAACTCGATGCTCTCGACCAGGCCGTTGGAATCGCGCTTGACGACCATGCCCTCCGGATTCTGGATGCCGCGCTCCTCGACCAGGCGGGCGAAGCCGGCGGCCTGTTCGGCGCCGCGGCTGAAGCCGATGCCGGCGATGCGGATATCGGCCTGGGGGTCCTTCTGCAACCAACGATTGGCTTGCTCCACGAACTGGAGATACATCTCCTCCAGGCGCGCCTCGTAGGTATTGCCATTGATCATGTCCCAGGCGCCGGCGATGCCGCCCTGCGTGCCCGGGCCTTCGACGTAGCCGGCCTGGATGTTCGGAAGCTGTTGTCGCTGGACCTGTTTGTAGATGTCCGCGACGTTGGTGTGGTTCTCCGGCGCGTCCTTGTACATGCTGTTGCCGGTGCCATCGAAGGCGGCGACGAACAGGCGTTCATGCGGGTTGTCCGCGCTGACCAGCTCCGGCGCCGGCATCCGAGACAGCGCGTCGCTGGCCTGCCGGTAGCTGTCCAGATCGTTGGCGTCAGCCGGATAGGTGCTGACGCCGTCGGGGCGCTTGTCCTTGCCCATGGCTCTCCTCCCTGGATCGGATCAGTAGGTGCGGGTCCAGGCAAGCACCCAGTCGTCACGATGCCCGCTATAGCGATTGCCGGGGATCTGCAGTTCCTTGGTTGGGATGAACGCTCGCATGTAGACATTGATCGTGCGGTCGTTGACCTCGAGCACGATCCCGGGATTGCCGATCGAGATGCCTTCCGGGATGTCCTCGCGCGGCACGTTGTGGCGGATCAGGCGGTCCTTGAAGATCTCGCCGATATCGACCTCGGCACGGTGCGCCTCGCCATCCTTCGAGCGCCAGGTCACGATCGCCGGCGAAGGGAAATTTGGCAGGGCCAGATGGCCGGCGTTCCAGTTTTCCCTGTGATCCGGACCGAAGTGCGAAGGCGGCGGACTGACGTCGTCCTCGTTGTCGACGCCATGCGGGAATCCGGCGTAGAGCACCTTGCAGCCGATGGTGTCGTAGCAATAGGCACCGAAGTTGTGGCGCACGAACTTCAGCGGCCAATCGGCGACGGTGTTGTCGCCGCGGGTGATGCGGGGCTTGTCGGATGGGGCGGTCATGGCCATGGGCGATTGGCATCCTGCGCTGATCAGAACGGAAGCGAGCACGGCGGAAGCCGCGACGAGGCGGGCGCGTGCCGGTCTTCGGCGAAGCGGTGCGGAGCGGTTGCGCACGCGGGGACCTCCATGTGGAAGAGGGCGCGGAGACGGGGCTTGCCGGCATTCCGCAGCGTCGCTCAGAACCTAGCACAGCGGCTTTGGTGGCCAAGTGCAGACGTGGACGCGCGCGTTGACGCGCGGTCGCTAAACGGGAGCGTGCTACCGGAAGGAGCGTACGACACGCCGTGAGTCGTGGTGGTGGATTGGCGGCCCGGCGAATCCCGTCGCGGTGCCGCGCGGCCGACCCGTGGTGGCCCGTCATCTGCGAACGTCCGTCGCCGACTCGCAAGCGCGGTGTCGCCATCGATGGGGCATCGTTCGAGACCCACCGCTCGGCGGGTGTCGATGGATCGGGATCGCCGCCGGAACCACCGACGGCCGCGAAAAACCGGTTTACTGCGCCTTGATCGCCAGTGCGTCGAGGCCGCCGCCGGCAAGCTTGCGCTTGGCGTCGGCGAGGTCGCTGGCGGTGCCATACGGGCCCATCCGCACGCGGTAGACGGTCTTGCCGTTGATCTGCGCCGATTCCACCCGCGCGCCAAGGCCGAGCAGGGCGATGCGCGCCTTCAGCTCCTCGGCCTGGCCGGAGGCCTGGAACGCGCCGGCCTGCAGGATGTAGCGGCTGCCATCGCCGACACCGGCGGCGGTGGCGGTGTTGCCGGCCGGCGCCGCCGCGGTTGCCGTTGGTGCGGGTGCGGGTGCGGCTTCGCGTGGCGCGGGGCGGCTTTCCTCGGGCTTGGGGACAGGCGCCGGCGCCCTGGCGACTTCGGCGTCGACCGGACGCGGCAGGCTGCGATCGGTCGAGGCGACCTGGACGTCGGACTGGCCATTGAGCGCACGCAGCGCGCGGTCGCGCTCCAGCGCGGCCTTGCGCTGGCTCTCGGCGCGCTCGGTCGCGGCCAGCTCGGCGTCGGTCATCGGCACTTCCTTGCCGGTGAGCATGTCGTAGAACGCGAAGTCCTCGCCGTCGTCGTCGCCGGTCGCCGGGGCGGTCGTGGCGTTGCCGGCTTCGTCGTTGCCCGCGCGCGGTTGCGGTGCGACCTCGTCGTCGGCGTTGGATACCGGCGCCGGCTGCGCATTCGGGTTGGGCTGCGGGCGGAAGAAGCCGTCGCCGTCGGACTTCAGGTAGCCGGGCGCGACCAGCACCACGATCAGGGTCAGCAGGATGCCGAGCACCATCCAGGCCCAGCCGGGCAGGCCGTTGCTCTGGTTGCGCTTGGCTTGGGACTTGTTGCGTCGTGCTGCCACCGTGTCATGAACCTCGCTGCGGTCGCCGGCGGCACGATGGAGATGCCGGGCGAAGTGTGATGTCTATCGCAAAACGTGCGTTATCGGTCAGTGTAAGCGACGCGGGCGGCTCACATCACCTCGGGGGCGCCGACGCCGAGCAGGCCGAGGCCGTTGGCGAGCACCTGGCGGGTGGCCAGGGCCAGGGTCAGGCGCGCGTCGCGGGTCGCGGCGTCCTCGACCAGGAACTGGTGATCGTTGTAGTACGACTGGAAGGTCTGCGCCAGTTCGAGCAGGTAGGCGGCCAACTGGTGCGGCTCCAGGTCGCGACCGGCGCTCTCGACCACGTCCGGGTAGCGGCCGATCGCGGCGACCAGCTCGTGGCAGGCGGCATCGTCCAGGTCCAGCGGCTGGGCCAGGCCGTTGTCGCGGTCGAACTCCAGTCCGCGCTCGGCCAGCTGGCGCATCAGCCCGCACATGCGCGCATGGCTGACCTGGACGTAGTAGACCGGGTTGTCGAGCGACTGGCTGCGGGCCAGGTCGATGTCGAAAGTCAGCTGCGAGTCGGGCTTGCGGGCGATCAGGAACCAGCGGGTGGCGTCCTTGCCGACCTCGTCGATCAGGTCGCGCAGGGTCAGGTAGCTGCCGGCGCGCTTGGACAGCTTCACTTCCTCGCCGCCGCGCATCACCGTGACCATCTGGTGCAGCACGTACTCCGGCCAGCCCGGCGGGATGCCCTTGTCCAGCGCCTGCAGACCGGCGCGGACGCGGGCCAGGCTGCCGTGGTGGTCGGCGCCCAGCTCGGTGATCGCGCGCTCGTAGCCGCGCTGCCACTTCGACAGGTGGTAGGCGACGTCCGGCACGAAGTAGGTGTAGGCGCCGTCGGACTTGCGCATCACCCGGTCCTTGTCGTCGCCGAAGTCGGTGCTGCGCAGCCAAAGCGCGCCGCCGTCCTCGTAGGTGTGGCCGCCGGCGACCAGCTCGCGCACGGTCTCCTCGACCTTGCCGTCGGTGTACAGGCTGCTCTCGAGGAAATAGACGTCGAAGCCGACGCCGTAGGCTTCCAGGTCGAGGTTCTGTTCGCGACGCAGGTAGGCGACCGCGAACTGGCGGATCGCATCGAGGTCGTCCGGATCGCCGGCGCCGGTGACCACGTGGCCCTCGACCTCGACGCTGTCGCCGCGCAGGTAGGCGGCGGCGACGTCCTTGATGTAGTCGCCACGGTAGCCGTCTTCCGGCCAGCCGGCGTCGTCGGGGCCGCGGCCCTGGGCGCGCGCCTGCACCGAGATCGCCAGATTGTTGATCTGCGCGCCGGCGTCGTTGTAGTAGAACTCGCGCTTCACGTTCCAGCCGTTGGCGGCGAGCACGCGCGCGATGCAGTCGCCGATCACCGCAGCGCGGCCGTGGCCGACGTGCAGCGGTCCGGTCGGATTGGCCGAGACGTACTCGACCCCGGCGGTGTGGCCGCGGCCGCTGTCGTTGCGGCCATAGGCCTCGCCGGCGGCGAAGACCTCGCCGATCGTGCCGCGCCAGGCCGCTTCGGCGATGCGGAAGTTGATGAAGCCCGGTCCGGCGATCTCGACGCTGGCGACCGTGTCGCTGGCCGGCAGCGCATCGACGATGGCCTGCGCGATCGCGCGCGGGTTGGCGCGGGCCGGCTTGGCCAGCAGCATCGCCGCATTGGTCGAGAAGTCGCCCTGCGCGCGGGTCTTCGGCCGCTCGATGACGTAGTCGGGCGTAACGAGGTCGGCCGGCAGGGTGCCGGCGGCGCGCAGGGTATCGATGGCCTGCGCGACCAGGGCGCGGAGAGCGGTTTTCACGGGCGTTTGGGGCGTGTTTCGGAACCGGCCATTGTACGCGACAGCGGTCCGGACGGGCTGCGGAGGATGAACGGATGCGACGGCGACGCACCCCGGCCCGGGCGGGTCCACGCCAGCGGCATGGCTGGCGGCATGGCTGGCGGCAAGGGGGCGGCGGGCCGGAACCCTCCTGCCCACCGGCGCGAGCCCGCCGCCCGAAGCCTCCTCACAGCCAGCCGCGTGCGGCCAGCGAGACCGGCGGGCCGTCGGCGATCACGATGTGGTCGAGCAGGCGCAGGTCGACCAGGGCCAGCGCCTGCTTGAGGCGGAGGGTGACCGTGCGGTCGGCGGCACTGGGTTCGCGATTGCCGCTGGGATGGTTGTGGCCGACGATCAGCGCCGCCGCGTTGTGGGCCAGGGCGCGGCGCACCACTTCGCGCGGGTGGACCTCGGCGCCGTCGACGGTGCCGTGGAACATCTCCTCGAACGCCAGCGCGCGATGGCAGGTGTCCAGGAACAGGACCGCGAACACCTCGTGCGAGCGCCCGCGCAGGCGTTGCGCGAAGTAGCGGCCGACCGATTCCGGGTCGCTCAGGGTCTCGCCGCGCTCCAGTTCGGCCGACAGGTGGCGATGCGAGAGCTCCAGCACCGCGGTCAGCTGGCAGATCCGGGCCGGCCCCAGGCCCGGCAGCGACGCCAGCTCCTGCGGCGAGCATTCGAGCAGGCGGCGCAGCGGTCCGTGGACGGCGAGCAGCTGGCGCGCGGTGGTGACCGCGTCCTGGCCGCGCAGGCCGGAACCGAGGAAGATCGCCAGCAGTTCGGCATCGGACAGCGCGCCGGGGCCACGGGACAGCAGCTTCTCGCGCGGGCGCTCGCTGGCCGGCCATTCGCGTATGCGCAGCACGGCGGGGGAGAGTCGGTCCTGGGGTGCGTCCTGCATGGGGCCCTTCCTTGGGCAGGTTGTCCTTGTGGTTGTGTGTGGCGACGGGCCGGCTCCCGGTTCCCGTTGGGGAAGAGCCGGGGACCGGTCCGGAGACGCCGGCCGCCCCGCCACGAGCCCATTGCATCGCGCACCGGCGTTCGAAACAGCCGGAAAGTCATCCGTCATCGGGTAAGCTAAACGCCCGGTTTCGCCTAGGAAATTTCCGATCCCATGCCCGCCGACCTGGCCGGAAAACACGTGCTGCTGTGTGTCTGCGCCGGCATCGCCGCCTACAAGGCGGCCGATCTGGTGCGGCGCCTGCGCGAGGCCGGCGCCGAGGTCCAGGTCGCGATGACCGCCGATGCCGGCCACTTCGTCGGCGAGGCGACCTTCCAGGCCCTGTCCGGGCGCACGGTGCGGACCTCGTTGTGGGATGCCGCGGCCGAGGCCGCGATGGGGCATATCGAGCTGGCGCGCTGGGCCGACCGGATCGTGATCGCGCCGGCCACCGCCAATACCCTCGCCAAGCTCGCCCATGGCATGGCCGACGACCTGGTCACCACCCTGTGCCTGGCGACGACCGCGCCGCTGACGGTGGCGCCGGCGATGAACCACCGGATGTGGCTGCATCCGGCGACCGTGGCCAACATGGATACCCTGCGCGGCCGCGGCGTGCAGGTGGTCGGCCCCAACGACGGCCCGCTCGCCGAGGGCGAGTCCGGCCCCGGGCGGATGAGCGAACCGCACGAGATCGTCGCCGCGCTGGCGGAGGCGATGCGGACGGAGGGCGCCTGAGATGGCCGCGCACGACCGCCCGCCCGGTGCCGGCAGCGCGACGGCCTCCCTGGCCGGACTGCGGGTGCTGATCAGCGCCGGCCCGACCTACGAGGACATCGATCCGGTGCGCTTCATCGGCAACCGCAGCAGCGGCAAGATGGGCTTCTCGATCGCCGCCGCCGCCGCCCGCCGGGGCGCCGACGTGGTGCTGGTCGCCGGGCCGGTGTCGCTGCCGTCGCCGGAGGCGGTGACCCGGATCAACGTGCGTTCGGCCGCGGACATGCATGCCGCGGTGATGGCCCAGCTGCCGGCTGACGTCTATATCGGCGCCGCCGCGGTCGCCGACTTCACCCCGCGCGAGGCCTCGGCCAGCAAGATCAAGAAACGTCCCGGCAGCGACACCCTGACCCTGGAGCTGGTGCGCACGCCCGACATCCTCGCCGAGGTCGCCGCGCATGCGTCGCAGCGTCCGCGGCTGGTGGTCGGTTTCGCCGCCGAGACCGACAACGTCGAGGGCTACGCCCGCGGCAAGCTCGACAACAAGCGTCTGGACATGATCGCGGCCAATCGCGTCGGCGTCGCCGGCAGCGGCTTCGAATGCGACGACAACGCGCTGTCGGTGTTCTGGGGCGACGGCGAGCGCGCGCTGGGCCCGGCCGCCAAGACCGAACTGGCCGACCTGTTGTTGGACCTGGTCCTCGAGCGCCTGGCCGATACGACGCCGGCGGCATGAGGGTTGGCGGGGCACGAAACTTGCAACACCCGTCGGGTGGCCCGGAGGCCGCATCGCCGCAGCGACCAATCGAGGAAACGTGACGCCGTGCACCACACCCTGGAACTGAAAGTGCTCGATCCGCGATTCGGCGACGCCTGGCCGCTGCCGGCGTATGCGACCGCGGCCAGCGCCGGCCTGGACCTGAGGGCGGCGCTGGATGCGCCGTTGACGCTGGCGCCGGGCGATGCGGCGCTGCTGCCGTCGGGTCTGGCGATCCACATCGGCGATCCGGGACTGTGCGCGGTGATCCTGCCGCGATCGGGACTGGGTCACAAACACGGCATCGTGCTGGGCAACGGGACCGGGCTGATCGACGCCGATTACCAGGGACCGTTGATGATCAGCGTGTGGAATCGTGGCGGGCAGGCTTTTACGATCGAGCCCGGCGACCGCATCGCGCAGTTGGTGATGCTGCCGATCGTGCGTGCACGGTTGCAGGTCGTCGACGAATTCGAGGCCAGTGCAAGGGGTGCCGGCGGCTTCGGCCACACCGGCGTGCGCTAGCGGGGCGAGAGGCTCCAAGGGGAAGGACGGAATGGTGGATCTGAAGATCGAGCGGCCGCAGTTGTCGGCTGAACAAGGCCGATTGCTGCGGCGTCTGCTGGCGCTGGCCTGCGTGCTGCTGGCGGCATGGTTCGCGTGGTGCGGCTGGCAGCAGCAACAGGACAGCAGCCGTCGTGCCGGCCTGCAGAGCGCGCGCGACTCGGTCGTGCAGAGCGTGCAGGAGGTGCTCGCCGGCGAGTACGAGCGGATGGCCACGCAACTGGCCAAGACCGATGTGCGCGCCGCGCTGGAGGCCGATGATTTCGCCACCGCCGGCACCCGTCTCGCCGACGGCTGGCCCGGGGTCAAGGAGGCGCGGGTGTTCCCGCCCAGCCTGGAGAGCGCCTACGCGGTGCTGACCGCCGAGGGCGCGCGCGGCGGCGGCTACGGCCGCCTGGCGGTGCTGGAAGCGGCGGTCGCGCAGAACCGGGCGGTCGCCTGGGTCGTGGGCGACGCCGGATCGCGGCAGTTGGAGGTGGCCTCGCCGATCCACGAGGGCGAACGCCTGGTCGCGGTGGCGGTGGTGCAGTTGCCGCTGGATTCGATCGGCGACGCGATCGAACGGGCGCCGATGGCCGGCGACACCTACATGGCCCTGCGGCAAGGCTCGTTCAGCGTGATCGAACGCGGCGACAGCCGTCTGGGCGGTGGCGCCGAGTCGCTCGCCGCGCGCATCCCCGACAGCGAGTGGCGGGTGGCCGCGGCTGTGCCCGACGTCGCCGGCGGCCCGCTCGGTCTCGACGGTCCCGCCTGCTTCATGGTCGCCGCCGTGCTGTTGCTGATGGCGGTGCTGGCCAACTATGCGGACAAGCTCGCCCGCCGGCGCAAGCCGGCCGAGGGCGAAGAGGAGGCGGAACCGGCCTCCGAACAGACCCTGGCCGAGTCGCTGCAGCAGGCGCCCGAGCCCCCGGTCACCCCCACCCAGAAGGCACCCATCATCGATAAGGACGCACCACCCCCATCCGCCCAGGTCGGCATCGACCGCGGCATCTTCCGCGCCTACGACATCCGCGGCATCGTCGGGCAGTCGCTCGACGCCGGCATCGCCGAACTGGTCGGCCATGCGATCGGTTCGCTGATGCACGAGCAGGGCCTGGAGGACATCGTGGTCGGCCGCGACGGCCGCCTCTCCGGCCCCGAGCTGAGCGAGGGCCTGATCGCGGGCCTGCGCAAGGCCGGCCGCAACGTGTTCGACATCGGCCTGGCGCCGACCCCGCTGACCTATTTCGGGGCCTATCACCTGCGCGCAGGTTCCTGCGTGTCGGTCACCGGCAGCCACAACCCGCCGGACTACAACGGTTTCAAGGTCGTGGTCGGCGGCGAGACCCTGTCCGGCGACGCGATCACCGACCTGTACGCGCGGGTCGCCGAGGACCGGCTGTACACCGCACCGGCCCCGGGCCGGCTCGAGCAGCGCGACATCAACGACGACTACATCGAACGGGTCGCCTCCGACGTGCAGATCGAGCGCCCGCTCAAGGTCGTGGTCGATGCCGGCAACGGCGTCGCCGGCGAGCTCGGGCCGCGCGTGCTGGAGGCGATCGGCGCCGAGGTCACGCCGCTGTACTGCGAGATCGACGGCACCTTCCCCAACCACCACCCGGATCCGAGCGAGCCGCACAATCTCAATGACCTGGTCAAGATGGTCGACCGTCTCGAAGCGGATCTGGGCATCGCCTTCGACGGTGACGGCGACCGCCTCGGCGTGGTCACCCGCGAGGGGCAGAACATCTTCCCCGACCGTCTGCTGATGCTGTTCGCCGCCGACGTGCTGGAGCGCAATCCCGGCGCGGTGGTGATCTTCGACGTCAAGTGCACCGGCCGTCTGCCAGGGCACATCCTGCGCCACGGCGGCAGCCCGCTGATGTGGAAGACCGGCCATTCGCTGATCAAGTCCAAGATGCGCGAGACCGACGCCGAGCTGGCCGGCGAGATGAGCGGTCACTTCTTCTTCAAGGAGCGCTGGTACGGCTTCGATGACGGCATCTATGCCGCCGCGCGCCTGCTGGAGATCCTGGCCATGCATCCGGACGGCCCGAGCCAGGCGCTGGCCGAGCTGCCCGACGGGGTGTCGACGCCGGAGATCAAGGTCGACGCGCCGGACGGCAACCCGCACGCCTTCGTCGACGCGTTCCGCGAGCAGGCCCAGTTCGAGGGTGCGCGCCTGTCGACCATCGACGGTCTGCGCGTGGACTGGCCGGACGGCTGGGGCCTGGTGCGTGCGTCCAACACCACGCCGGTGCTGGTGCTGCGCTTCGACGCCGACAGCAAGGCGGCGCTGGAACGCATCCAGGCCGCGTTCCGCGCCCAGTTGCTGGCGGTCAAGCCGGACCTGCGCCTGCCGTTCTAGGCGGGCGGGCGGGGGGCGGGCAGCGGCGCGCCCTCGCGCTGCGGCGGCCGGAAACGAAACGGGGCGGGAGTTCGGACTCCCGCCCCGTTTGCCATTGCGGTGTCGCGAGCCGGGCTCAGCTGTTCATCATGTTCAGCATGTCGACCGCGTCGTTGTAGCTCTCGACGACATCGTTGAACTCGGACGGGTCCTTGCGCGCCTCGCGGTAGCTGCCGGCCAGCTCGCTCAGCTCCTCGGCCAGCGACTCGTAGCGGTCGATGGTCGGCAGTGAGTCGGCGTCCTCGGCCTGGCGCTTGTCGTGCTCCTCGCGCATGGCGGCGATGCTCGCCTCCATCGCCGCGATGTGCGCGTTGGCCTCCTCGATCTTGGCCTCGTTCTTGAAGTCGTCGGTGGAGTTGAACAGGTCGATCACCTTCTCGGCCGAGCCGAGCGCTTCCCATGTGTGCAGTTCCAGCAGCTGGCCGTCGGCCTTGAACTGCGCCACGGTCTTCTCGTGGGCGACCTTGGCGGCGGCGTCGACCTGGACCGCCAGCGCATTCACCGCCGATTCGATCGCGGCGATGCCCTCACGGTACTTCGGCAACAGCTCCTTGCCCTTGGCGCCGCCGTCGTCCTCGTAGCGCTTGGCCTTGTTGTAGTCCTGCAGCTCGCTCCAGGCCGGCAGGCCCTGCTCGATCGCCGCCAGCAGCGCGTTGGCGGCCTGGTCCAGTTCCGGCGTGGCGCCCGGCATCGCGGCCGCATCCTTCAGGTTCTGGACGTCGGAATCGGAGAAGAAGTGGCTGTCGGTGCGGATCGCCTTGAAATCGCCGGCCTCGACCTTGGCCGCATCCCTGGCGCGCCACTGGGCGAAGGTTTCGTTCGTCGGGCTGCTGAAGCCGCGCATGCGATTGCCGATCTCGATATAGGCCTGGACCTTCTCGTCCCAGGCCTGGTCGTCGGCCTGCGCGCCGACCCCTTCGACTGCGGCGGTCAGTGCGTCGGAGCTGGGGATCTTGTTGCAGGCGGGGAGTGCGACCAGCAGTGCGGCGCCCAGCAACGTCGGGATGAGGTGTTTCATCGGGAGCTCTCCTTGATTGGGAATCGTCCATTGCTTCCAGACCCGGCTGGCCTGGAAGGGACGGGAGTCTGCCCGAAAATGCGATATCGGTCACCCCTTGTCGCGAGGTGACAAGCAGTGTCTGCGCGCGCGCCGGGCGCGTCGCCGCTATGAACGCCTTGAACGGCGGGCGCGGCTCAGCCCTTGAGTTCGCGGTAGCGGGTCAGCGCGCTCTCGAACTCGCCCTCGACATCGGCGCGCTCCTGGCGCTGCTGCGAGAGCATGTCCTGCTGGCGCAGCAGCTCCTGGTGCTGGCCCTGGATGTTGCCGGCCAGCGCGGTACCCACCGGCTTGCCGGCCAGCTCGGTCTCGCTGGCGCGACGCAACAGGGTGACCAGGCTCTGGCGCAGGCCCTGGATGCCGAGCTCGGAGGCCTTGACGGTCTCGTCGAGCAGGACGATGCGGTTCTGGTAGGCGCGGCGCAGGTCGTCCTCGGTGGCGTAGGACTCGGCCATCGCCTTCTCGCGGCGGGCCAGCGCCGCCTTCCTGGCCTCTTCGAGCTGGCGCGCGCGCTCCTGTTCGGCGGCGGCGACCCGTTCCTCCGCGGTCAGGGCGCGGCCGACGGTCGCGGTGGTCATGCCGCTGTTGACGCTGATCTCGGTGCGCGCGCTGTCGACCGCGCTGGCCGGCAGCGCGTCGCCGCAGACCTTGCGGCCGTTTTCCTGCCAGCAGTAGAGCTTCTTGCTGCCGCTGGCGGCACCCTTGCCCTTGCTCTGGGCATCCGCCGCCGATACCGCCGCCAGCAGCAGGGCGCCGACGGCGACGGCCGACAGCGCGCTCCCGGAGCGGCTCAGGCAGCGGATCGTGTTCATTGGCAGACTCCGTTCGTCCCTGGTCATCGTTCGTTCATGACGCAAGAGTCGGGCCAAGCCCGTCACGAGCTTGCTACCGCGGGGGTCAGCGTGGTGTGAGGCTGCCGTAGGCGTCGCGGTAGGCGAGCAGGCGCCCGCGTTCGGCGGCGAGGGTGTCGTCGTTGCCGGTGAAGGCGAGCAGATCGTCGAGCGAGGCGACGCTGATCACCGGCAGCCCCTGCTCATCCGCGACAGTTTCTGCCGCTGAGCGTCGGGATGCGGCCGGGTCGACCGCCTCCTGGCGATCGAGCGCGATCACGATGCCGGCGGCAATGCCGCCGCCGTCGCGGATGATCGCCAAGGCTTCGCGGATCGCGGTACCGGCGGTGATCACGTCGTCGACGATCAGCACCCGGCGGCCGTCCAGCGGCGCGCCGATCAGGCTGCCGCCCTCGCCGTGGGCCTTGGCCTCCTTGCGGTTGAACGCGACCGGCAGGTCGCGTCCGCGGCCGGCGTACTCGCAGGCCAGCGCGGTGGCCAGCGGGATGCCCTTGTAGGCGGGGCCGAACAGCAGGTCGAAGTCGCCGATCGCGCCCGCCTCGCGCTGCGCGTCGATCGCGTCGGCGTAGCAGGCGGCCAGCCCGGCCAGGGCGGCGCCGCTGTTGAACAGGCCGGCATTGAAGAAATACGGGCTCTGGCGGCCGGACTTGAGGGTGAACTCGCCGAAGCGCAGCGCCTGGGCGCGCAAGGCGAGCTGGAGGAAGCGGGACTTGTACGACACGGGACGCGGGACTCGGGCTGGGGGTCGGGAAAGCCTAACCGATCGCCTCGACGGCGGGCCGGGGCGGGTATGCTCTGACAGTCCCGGGTCACTCATTCCAGGCATTCGTGAAAATCATCAGCTTCAATGCCAACGGCATCCGTTCCGCCGCCAACAAGGGCTTTCTCGACTGGTTCCACGAGCAGGACGCCGACGTGCTGTGCCTGCAGGAGACCAAGGCGCAGGAGGCGCAGCTGACCGACCCGATGTTCCGGCCCGACGGCCACCACTGCTTCTATCGCGACGCGATCACCAAGAAGGGCTACAGCGGGGTGGCGATCTACAGCCGCCGCGAACCCGACGAGGTCCGCACCGCGCTGGGCTGGGCGCCGTTCGACGACGAGGGTCGCTACATCGAGGCGCGCTACGGCAACCTCAGCGTGGTCTCGTTCTACATCCCGTCGGGCTCCTCCGGCGAACTGCGGCAGGGCTTCAAGTACGAGGTGATGGACTGGCTCAAGCCGATCCTCGACGCGTGGCTGGCCAGCGGCCGCGACTATGTGCTGTGCGGCGACTGGAACATCGTGCGCAGCGCCCGCGACATCAAGAACTGGAAGTCCAACCAGAAGAATTCCGGCTGCCTGCCGGTCGAGCGCGCGTGGCTGAGCGGGCAGATCGGCGCCGACGGCGGCAGCGACGGCACCGCCGGCCGCGACGGCGGCTGGGTCGACGCCTACCGTGCGCTGCACCCGGAGGGCGAGGACTACACCTGGTGGAGCAACCGCGGCGCCGCCCGCGCCAACGACGTGGGCTGGCGGATCGACTACCAGCTGGTGACCCCGGCGCTGGCGAAGCGGCTGAAGGCCTGCTCGATCGCGCGCGAGCCGCGCTTCTCCGACCACGCGCCGTTCACGGTGGAATTCGACGGGGGACTGACCGGGTGAGCGGCGCCCAGGCGTCGCCGGACGATACCCAGGCGCAACCGCGCAAGCGCTCGGACTGGGTCGACGTGCTCTCGCGCCTGCGCGAGCCGAAGGTGCTGGTGATGCTGTTGCTGGGCTTCAGCTCCGGCATCCCGATCTATCTGGTCGGCAACACCCTCGGCTTCTGGATGCGCGAGAACGCGATCGAGTTGTCGACGATCGGCTTCCTGTCGTGGGTCGGCCTGGCCTATTCGCTGAAGTTCCTGTGGGCGCCATTGGTCGACAAGCTCGATGCGCCGCTGGTCGGACGCTGGCTCGGGCGCCGGCGCGGCTGGATGCTGGTGTCGCAGCTGGTCATCGGCGCCGCGCTGGTCGGGATGGCGTTGGTGCAACCGCAGGAGGGCCGGCTGCTGCTGTTCGGCGCCGAACTCGACCAGTTGCTGGTGTTCGGAGCGCTGGCGCTGGTGGTCGCGTTCGCCTCGGCCACCCAGGACATCGTGATCGACGCCTGGCGTATCGAAAGCGCCGACAACAACGAGCAGCAGGGCTTGCTGACCTCGGCGTCGACGCTGGGCTACCGGGGCGCGCTGCTGGTCACCGATGCGCTGATCCTGATCCTTGCCGCCCAGGTCGGCTGGGTGGTGTCCTACGAGGTGATGGGGCTGTTGATGGGCGTCGGCATCGCCGCGACCCTGATCGCGCGTGAGCCGGCCGTCAGCGTGGCGGCCGCGAGCGCGTCGCATCCGGCGCTGCTGACGCCGCAAGGCTTGTTCGACGCGTTGATCGGCCCGTTCGTCGCCTTCTTCCGCGAACACGGCCGCTGGGCCCTGCTGATGCTGCTGGCGATCAGCCTGTACCGGTTGCCGGACTTCCTGCTCGGCCCGATGGCCAACCCGTTCTACGCCGATCTGGGGATCGACAAGGAAACCGTCGGTGCGGTGCGCGGATCGATCGGCCTAGTGGCCACCACCTTTGGTATCGCCTCCGCGGGCCTGAGCGCGATGCGCTTCGGTTTCATGCCCACATTGATCGCCGGCGCGGTGCTCGGGCCGGGCTCCAATCTCGCGTTCTCCTACCTGGCCCTGCACGGTGCGGATACCGGGGTCTTCACCACGGTGATGGCGATCGACAACTTCTGCAGCGGCTATGCCGGGGTGGCCTTGATCGGCTACATGTCGAGCCTGACCAGTGCCGGCTATACCGCGACCCAGTACGCATTGCTGAGTTCGTTCTATGCGTTGCCGGGCAAGGTGCTGAAGGGGCTTTCGGGTGTCGCGGTCGAGCACCTGGAGGCCGGGCGCGGTCTGCTGGAGGGCTATTCGCTGTTTTTTGCCGGCACGGCCCTGGTTGGCCTACCGGCGGTCCTGTTGTGCATACTGGTGGCCACGCGCCAGCCAAGGCGCGGCATGGAGGCCGGTATCACGTGAATTCACCGCAGAATGCGGCCCAGGCCATGAGTGACATCATCCTTCGCGACATCGATAGCGTCCTGATGGAGCGCATCAAGCGCGTCGCCGACGCGCACGGTTGGGACCTGCAGGCGGCCCTGATGCAGTTGCTGGAGCAGGGCTTGTACGTGTGCGAGGGCGAGCTGTCGCGCTCCTTCAACGATGCCGATTCGCGCGCGCTGCAGGAGGCGATCGCGGCGATGGAGGACGTGCCCAACGATCCCGGATTCGCCCGGATCGGGCAGATCGAGCCGCCGCCCCAGGCCGAACCGGATCCGCCGGATCCGTCGATTTCGCTGCCGCGCGGGTTGTTCGACGAGGACGCGCCCGGGCGCGGCGACTGAGCGTCGCCCCGTGGCTCAGTCCGCGGCCGGGTGGATCACGCCGAGCACGCGCGGGCCGCGGGCGCCGCTGACGCTGGGCAGGTTGCCGGCGCCACCGGCCAGCGCCTGGCGCGCCAGCCAGGCGAAGCCCATCGCCTCGACCAGGTCCGGATCGATGCCGTGCGCCGCGGTGGATTCGAGCCGCACCTGCGGCAGGTGCGCGGCGATCCGTGCCAGCAGCAGCGGGTTGTGAACGCCGCCGCCGCAGGCCAGCAGCCGGCGCGTGGACGGCTGGGTCGCGCGCAGGGCGTCGGCGATCGTGCGCGCGCTCAGTTCCAGCAGGGTCGCCTGCACGTCCTCGGCGCGCTCGCCGCCGCGCAGCCGCTCGGCCACCCAGTCGAGATGGAACTGCTCGCGGCCGGTGCTCTTGGGCGGCGCCGCGGTGAACCAGGGCTCGTCCAGCAGCCGCGCCAGCAGCGCATCGTCGCAGCGGCCGCTGGCCGCGAACGCGCCGTCGGCATCGTAGCCGCGGCCTGTGTGACGCAGGCACCAGGCGTCCAGCAGGCAGTTGGCGGGACCGGTATCGAAGCCACGCACCGCGCCCCCGGGATCGGCCGGCAACAGGGTCAGGTTGGCGATGCCGCCGAGGTTCAGGGCCGCGCGATCCTCGTCGGGCGCGCGCAGCAGTGCGTTGTGCAGGGCCGGCAGCAGCGGCGCGCCGTGGCCGCCGGCGGCGACGTCGCGGCGCCGGAAGTCGGCGATCGTGGCGATGCCGGTGCGCTCGGCGATCACGTGGGCGTCGCCGATCTGCCAGGTGAACGGATGGCGGCCGTCGTAGGCGGCGCCGGCCGGGCGGTGGCGTACGGTCTGGCCGTGCGAGCCGATCGCCGCGATCGCATCGGCGGTCATTCCGGCCTTGGCCAGCAGCGCCTGCGCGGCATCGGCGAAGACCTCGCCGACCTGCACGTCGAGGGTCGCGATCTCATCCAGTGAGTCGATCCGCGCGCCCTGGCCGATCTCCACCAGGCGCGCGCGCAGCGCCTGCGGCCAGGCGTGGGCGTGGCCGTGGACCAGCTCGCAGCGGTCGTCGCCGTCGAAGCGGACCAGGGCCGCATCGATGCCGTCGGCACTGGTGCCGGAGATCAGGCCGATGAAGAAGCGGGCGTCGGTGCTGGAGTCGTCGGGCATGCTCGGGTCGGGGCCGGTGGCCGTGGGCGGGCGACGCATGCCGGCGCCCGGGAGGCGGGGCGCGCCGTCAGCGGCGCGCGGTGGGAGCGGCTACGGCCGGGCTCAGCCCTTCTTGCCGTCCTTGGGCGCCTCGGCCTTGGCGACCTGGCCGCCGTCGGCCTCGCCGCCGACATCGGCGTAGATGATCCGCTCGACCTGCTGGATGCGGGCCAGTGCCGGACCGGTCTGGGCGCGGAACTCGGCCAGCGCGGCGCCACGCAGCGGCTCCGGTGGCGGCATCGTCACCGACAGCGGATTGCGGTGCACGCCGTTGATGCGGAATTCGTAGTGCAGGTGCGGGCCGGTGGCCAGGCCGGAGCTGCCGACGTAGCCGATCACCGAGCCCTGCGGCACGCGCTGGCCGGCCTTGTACTTGCCGAAGCGCGACATGTGCGCGTAAAGGGTGCTGTAGCCGCGACCGTGGTCGAGCACGACGGTACGGCCGTAGCCGCCCTTCCAGCCGACGAACTGCACGCGCGCGTCGCCGGCGGCCATGATCGGGGTGCCGGTGCCGGCGCCGTAGTCGACGCCCTTGTGCTGGCGCACGCGGCCCAGCACCGGGTGGCGGCGCGAACCGAAGCCGGAGGTCAGCCGCGCATACGGGATCGGCATGCGGATGAAGCTCTTCTTCAGCGGACGGCCGTCCGGGCTGAAGTATTCGGCCTTGTCGCCGCGCTCGAAGCGGAAGCCCGAATAGGTCTTGCCGCCGGTGCTGAAGGTCGCCGCCAGGATCTTGCCGCGGCCGATGCGCTCGCCTTCGCGCCAGTTCTCGTCCATCACCACGCTGAAACGGTCGCCGCGCTGGATGTCGGTGTTGAAGTCGATGTCGTACTGGAAGATCTCGTCGGTGAGTACCGCGATCGCCGCCGGCGACAGGCCGGCCTTGCGCGCGGCGACATACAGCGAGCTGGTGATCTCGCCGGTCGCCACCACGGTGCGGGTCTCGACCGGCCGCTCGATCACGGTCTCCTTGATCGAGTCGCCCTCGATGTGCAGCTCGACGCGATGGGTGTCGTCGCGGTCGAAGCGGAACGTGCGCAGCCCGCCGCCGACCGGCAGGTCGAAGGCCAGCTCGGTGCCCGGGCGCAGCCGGCCCAGTGCGGTCTTGGCGCTGGGCTGGGCAAGGATCTGCTGCAGGGTCGCGGCGGGGACGCCGAGGTCCTCGAACAACTCGCCGAGGGTCTGGCCGGACTGCACGGTGACGATCTGCCAGCTGTCGCCGCGCGCCTGTTCGGGCGAACGCGCCGGCAGCGGCGGCAGGGCCAGCGCCATCGACTGGCGCGGCGCGTGCGCCGGTGCGCTGACGTCGTGGCTGAAGCCCGGCACGATCGCCGCGACCAGCAGGCCCATCGACGCGAACAGGCTCGCGGTCGCCCATTGGCGACGCGACCAGCGGCCGTTGAATCCATCGGAGAGGTGACGGGCCAGCACCGGGCGGTGCAGGGAGGCTTCGCGCAGGGCCTTCAGGCGCTCGCGCCGGCCGGGGCCGGAACCCGTTACAGTCATGGTCTTGGTCTCCCCCTGCGGAAGCTGTGAAGGCGGCGTGTCGGGGGTACCATAGTCACGCGAGCAACACGCGTCAAACCCTTGAGCTGAATGGGGTTTTTCGGCCCGGCGAGCGTTAACGCCCCTTTAACCTGCAACCGTGTCCGTCGTCGCATTCAGGTCGGCGGTCAGACCCGTAGAGAGCCAGCCTTGTCCATCCAAGATTCCCTCGATCTGATCGGCCGCGGCGCCGACGAAATCCTCAAGCAAGAAGAACTCGAAGCGCGCCTGAAGGAAGGCCGCCCGCTGCGGGTCAAGGCCGGCTTCGACCCGACCGCGCCGGACCTGCACCTGGGCCACACCGTGCTGCTCAACAAGATGCGGCAGTTCCAGGACCTCGGCCATCGGGTGATCTTCCTGATCGGCGACTTCACCGGAATGATCGGCGACCCGACCGGCAAGAACATCACCCGCAAGCCGCTGACCCGCGAGGACGTGCTCGCCAATGCCGAGACCTATGCCGAGCAGGTGTTCAAGGTGCTCGATCGCGAGCGCACCGAAGTGCGCTTCAACTCCGAGTGGTTCGGCAAGATGGATGCCGCCGACATGATCCGCCTCGCCGCGCAGCACACCGTCGCGCGCATGCTCGAGCGCGACGACTTCGCCAAGCGCTATGCCGCGCAGCAGTCGATCGCGATCCACGAGTTCCTGTATCCGCTGGTGCAGGGCTACGACTCGGTGGCGCTGCAGGCCGACGTCGAGCTCGGCGGCACCGATCAGAAGTTCAACCTGCTGATGGGGCGCGGGCTGCAGGAGCATCACGGCCAGAAGCCGCAGATCGTGCTGACGATGCCGCTGCTGGAAGGCCTGGACGGCGTGCAGAAGATGAGCAAGTCGCTGGGCAACTACATCGGCATCGACGAGCCGGCGATCGACATCGTCACCAAGACCATGAAGATCGACGACACCCTGATGTGGCGATGGATCGAGCTGCTGAGCTTCGACATCGGCGTCGCCGAGGCGGCCAACCTCAAGCGCGACATCGAGGCCGGGCAGCTCAATCCGCGCGATCTGAAGCTGCGCCTGGCGCGCGAACTGGCGGCGCGCTTCCACGATGCGGCCGCGGCCGAGCAGGCGGTGGCCGGATGGAACGCCGCCGTGCGCGGACAGGGCGATACCGCGCAGTTGCCGCTGAACGACGTGCCGGTGCCGGCGGAAGGGCTGCGCATCGCCGCCCTGCTGACCGCGGCGGGGCTGACCCCGAGCAACTCCGAAGCCAACCGCAAGCTCAAGGAGCGTGCGGTGCGCATCGATGGCGAGGTCCTCGAGGACCCGCAGCGGGTGTTCGTGCCGGGATTCGAGGGCGTGCTCGCGGTCGGCAAGCGCAACTTCGCCCGGGTTCGCCTGGTCGCCGCCTGAGTGTCGCGCCGCACGCCCCTGCGCGTGCGGCGTCGGCCCGTTCAGGGCGCAAGCGAAAAGGGGCGTGGGCGCGCCCGGCGGGGGTTTTGAAAAATTTTTGTCATCCCCCCTTCCCAAAGCTGAAACGGATGTGCACAATGCGCGCCCCGCCGAGGTGCAGGATTGATTGGCGGGGGCGTGTTGGAGGCGGTTTTCAGCGGGTGGTTGACGGTCTGGAAAGTTGCTGTAAGATGCGCGGCCCGCTGACGGGAAGCGAGAGCTGAACGGCGGAGGGGCGGCAGGAAAAAGGGCTTCGAAAGGTGTTGACGGCCCCGAAAACTGCTGTATGATGAGCGGCTCCC
>NZ_VICD02000229.1 GCF_006546735.2 Marilutibacter maris
TGGCCGCTCGTTGCGGGCCGAGCTGGCCGGGGCGTTGCCGGGACTGGAGGATCCGCGCGACCGCGCCCTGGTCGAGACCCTGTGCTTCGCCGTGCTGCGCCAGCCCGGCCGCTACGCCGCGGCGCTGGCGGCGTGGATGCCGAAGCCGCCCGGACGCCGCGACGGCGAGCTGCGCGCACTGCTGTACCTGGGATTCGCCCAGCTCGATCCGTTGCGCCTGCCCGCGCACGCGGCGCTGGCCGCCACCGTCGAGGCCACGCGCCTGCTCGGCCGTCGTCACCAGGCCGGCCTGGTCAACGCGTTGCTGCGGCGCGCCCAGCGCGATGGCCTGCCCGCCGGCGATCCGGCCGACGACTGGCCGCAGTGGCTGCGCAGCCGCATCCGTGAGGACTGGCCGGAACAGGCCGCGGTGGTGTTCGCCGCCAGTGTCGCCGAACCGCCGTTGTGGTTGCGGGTCAACCGCCGTCGCGGCAGCCGCGACGCCTATATCGAACGCCTGCGCGAGGCCGGCATCGCCGCGACCGCCAGTGCCGACGCCGCCGACGCGCTGCGCCTGGAGGCTTCGATGCCGGTGGCGGCGCTGCCGGGTTTCGCCGACGGTGCGGTGTCGGTGCAGGACCTGTCGGCGCAATGCGTGGCCGGATTGCTGGCGCCCACCGCCGGCGACCGGGTGCTCGATGCCTGCGCCGCACCCGGCGGCAAGACCGCGCATCTGCTGGAGTCGGAGCCGTCGCTGCGGGTGACCGCGCTGGACGTCGACCAGCGGCGCCTGGCGCGGGTCCGAGACACCCTGCAGCGCCTGCATCCGGACCTGGAGGCGCGCCTGCTCGCCGCCGACGCGACCGCGGTCGCCGACTGGTGGGACGGCCAGGCCTTCGACGCGATCCTGCTCGATGCGCCCTGTTCGGCCACCGGCATCGTCCGCCGCCAGCCGGACGTGCGCCTGCACCGGCGCGCGAGCGATGTCGAGGCGCTGGTGGCGCTGCAGGCGCGACTGCTGGATGCGCTGTGGACCACGCTGCGCCCCGGTGGCGCGCTGGTCTATGCGACCTGCTCGATCCTCAAGGCCGAGAACGCCGACCAGGTCGAGGCCTTCCTCGCGCGCACCGCCGACGCCAGCGCCGAACCGTTGCCGGCGGCGCTGGGCGAGATCAGCGGACCCGGCCGCCAGCGGCTGCCGGGCGAGGGCGGCGGCGACGGTTTCTTCTACGCGCGCCTGCGCAAGGCCTGACAGGCCGTCGCACTACGACATTTTTCCGACAAGAGTGTCGTCGCCGGCCCGTATCATGCCGGCCATGATTCGCACCGCGCTTGCCGGCGATCCGCGCCGCGCCCCCTGGCTCAATGCTTCCAGCCTGTTCTGGATCGCCGCGCTGCTGGTCCTGGGCGCCGGACTGGGACTGCGCGACCCGTGGCCGGCCGACGAGCCGCGCTTCGCCCTGGTCGCCAAGCATATGGTCGAGAGCGGCGACTGGCTGTTCCCGCACCGCGGCGGCGAGCTGTACCCGGACAAGCCGCCGTTGTTCATGTGGTTGCAGGCGGTGTTCTACGCGTTGTCGGGCAACCTGCGGCTGGCCTTCCTGCTGCCCTCGCTGCTGGCGGCGCTGGGCACCCTGTGGCTGGTGCGCGACCTCGGACGCCGGCTGTGGTCGGAACAGGCCGGCGCATACGCCGCATGGGCGCTGCTGTTCGCGCTGCAGTTCACCTGGCAGGCCAAGCGTGCGCAGATCGATCCGACGGTCACCTTCTTCATCACCCTGTCGGTGTACGCCCTGCTGCGCCACCTGTTGCAGGGGCCGGACGCGCGCTGGTGGATGCTGGGCTGGTTCGCGGCCGGGCTGGGCGTGATCAGCAAGGGGGTGGGCGTGGTCGCCCTGCTGGTGTTGTTGCCGGCGGCCTGGGCGCGCTGGCGCGGCTGGGACGGCATCGCGGCGATGCGCGGGCCGCGCTTCTGGCTGGGGCCGCTGGCGTTGCTGCTGCCGCTGGCGGCCTGGCTGCTGCCGATGCTGATGGCCGTGCATGCCAGCGGCGATCCGGCGCTGCAGGCCTATGCCGACAACATCCTGTTCCGGCAGACCGCCAAGCGCTACGTCGACCCGTGGCACCACCATCAGCCGTTCTGGTACTTCGGCAAGGTGATCCTGAGCCAGTGGCTGCCGACGGTTCTGGCGCTGCCGTGGATGCTGCGGCCGTGGCGCACCGCGCTGCGCGCGCGCGATCCGCGCATTCTGCTGCCGCTGGCCTGGGTGCTGCTGGTGGTGCTGTTCTTCAGCCTCAGCAGCGGCAAGCGCGAGGTCTACATCCTGCCGGCGCTGCCGATGCTGTGCCTGGCGATGGGGCCGTATCTGGCCGGGGTGCTGGAGCGGCCGTGGCCGCGCCGGCTGGGCTTCGGCTTCGCCCTGCTGCTGGTGCTGGCGTTCGCTGCGGTCGGCGCGGCGCTGGCGTTCTCCGAGCCGGCCTTCGAGCAGAAGTTCGAGGCCGCGCGCGGCGTCGCCCACGGCGGCGACGCGGTCGGCTGGCTGATGCTGGCGATCGCCTCGTTCGGCGGGGCGGCGCTGGCGTGGTGGCGGGTCGCGCGCGGCGAGCTGGCGCTGGCCTGGACCCTGGCCGGGTTGTGGGTCGGGGTGAGCCTGTTCGGCTATCCGTTGTTCAACGACGCCAGCTCGGCGCGCGGGCTGATGCGCACGGTGGGGGAAGCGATCGGTGCCGATGCCGAACTGGGTCTGGTCGCCTGGAAGGAGCAGAACCTGCTGATGGCCGACCGCGAGGTCGTCGAGTTCGGATTCCTCCAGTCCCGCCAGGTGCAGCTGGAGCGCGCGATCGCCTGGCAGGCGCAGGCGCCGGACACACGCTGGCTGCTGGTGCGGGAGTCGGCGTTGCCCGAATGCGCGGACCGGTCGCACGGGCGACTGGCCGGCAGCGCCAATCGACGCAACTGGTGGTTGCTGCGCGCCGGGGCCTGGGGCGGTTGCGCGGGCGGGCTGAGCGTGCCCGGAGCCGGTGGCGAGGATGAGGACGCCGACGACGGCGGCTAGGCGGGCCGTCGCTCAGGGATCGATCCAGGCCTGCCTGAGCCAGTCGACGTTGCCGATGCGCCGGTGCAGTCGGTGGCCGCCGCCGGCGACGACCTCCGACATCTTCAGGCGTCCGGCGAACACCACGATCCGGGCCCCGGAAGGCAGTTTCGGATCGCTGAAGTAGTTGCGCGGGAACGGCGCGATGCAGTCGTTCTTGAAGCTCACGCACCAGCCGCGCGGCCAGTATTCCAGTTCGCCGTGCGCCTCCAGCTGAGCGCTCTGGTACTGCTGCGACATCGGGTACTGCCGCGTCGCCGCGTCGGGATCGGCGACGAAGTTGTCGAGGATGTAGGCGTGCTGGCCGACCTCGAAGCGGAACACCGAGGAGTTGCCGATCATCTGCAGGAAGCGGTCGCGCTGCGGATTGAGCTTGCGCCTGAGCTTGCGCTTGAACAGGTCGGCGTCGCGGATGATGTGGAAGCGGCCGGGCAGGTCGAAGAACGGGTCCAGCGAGTCGACCACCACCAGGTCCAGGTCCAGGAACAGGGTCGGGCCCTGCAGGTCGGCCAACTGATGGCCGAACACCGCCAGCTTCTGCCAGCGGCGGTCGTTGTGACCCGCCGGCAGGCCCAGCGGCGGCAGCGGCATCGCCTCGATGCCCGGCGCCAGCCCTTCGTCGGTGTCGGTGAAGCAGACGAAGCGGTGCGGCCGCGACAGGTGGCGTCGCACGCCCGCATAGAGGCGGTTGACGTACTCGGGTCCGTACATCGCCCCCCATTTCATGCAGATTACGTTGACGGGAGCGGTCATGCGTGGTTCGCGGCCTGGGCGGGTCTCAAACCGCAAGCATAGCCCGAGTGGGGCGGCGAAATCCCGGCGCGCGGCTCAGCGGGCGAGCATCGTCTGGATGCGCTGCGCGATCGTCGACGCGTCGTTGCGCAGGCCCAGCGCGCGCGCGCGGCCGCGCAGGCCATCCAGGTCGGCATCCGCCGCGTGCTGCCAGGCGGTGGCGATCGCCGTGCGTTCCGCGGCGCAGGTCAGGACCGCGTCGCGGGCGGCGAACGCGGCGATCCGCTGTGCCTGTTCCTCTTGCATCGGTATCGCCAGGCACGGTGCGCCCAGGGTCAGGGCCTGCACCAGTGTGCCGCCGCCGTTGACCACGTTCAGTCGCGCGCCCTCGACCAGGCCCATCAGGATCCGGTTGGGCATGCGCGGCAGACCGATCCAGCCGGCCGGCAGGGCGTGATCGCCGGGATCGACCACCAGCACCGGCAGCGTCGTGCGCAGGGCCGAGCCGGCTTCCGCCAGCAACGGCACCGGGGCCAGGCCATCCACCGTGTAGCCGGCGCCGCCCGGGCAGGCGAGCATGTACCGGCCGGGTGCCAGGCCATGTTCGGCGAGCAGGCGCGAGGCCGCCGCGGTATCGGGCGCCTCGAACACGGCATTGAAGTACTCGAACCGGGTCCGCCGCAGCAACCAGCGGCCGAGCCGTTCCGGCCAGGGCGGCGCGGCGCCGAGGCGTTCGGGGGCGAGTATCCAGTGCGCGTCGAGCAGGGTGCGCTTGCGCGGATCCAGTCCACGCCAGCGCGAGTTGGGCCTGACGCTGAGGTAGGCGGTGCGGCTGCCGGCCGCGCGCGCCGCACGCAGCGCCGACATCCGCAGGGTGCTGTCGAACACGCACAGGTCGGGGGCGAAGTCGGCGATCGCCGCGATGACCTCGGGTTCGCTGCGGGTCGGCGAGCCCGGCAACGGCGTCCGTTGGAACTCCTCGCACGGGAACGGCGCCTGTGCGTGGGCCAGGAAGCGGATGTCGGTATCGCCGCCCTGCGCACGCAGGGTTCGCGCCAGGATCAGGCTGCGTTGCAACTCGCCGCCGCCGCGCCCGCCGCTGACCGGAATGAACAGTACGCGTCGTGGCATCGGCGCTTGCTTGCTCGGCGAAAGAAGGCGGTGGCAGTATACCGGGCGGCTCGCGCGCCCGGGCCATGCCGCGCCGCGCCGGACCTGCTGCTCCGGCCTTCCGTCCGTTCCAGTCAAGCCTGCTCCAGTCAAGCCTGCTCCAATCCAGCCCGCTTCCAAACAAGGTGCAGCGTGCCGCCGTGACGACGACCTTCTTCCTCGACGTGCCGGACGCGGCGCTGGCCGACTGGCGCGCACTCGATCCCGATCGCGAACCGCAGCGGCTGGTGCTCGGCGAGCACTACTGGATCGTGCTCAGCTACCTGCGGCTGCGTGCAGCCGGGCTCGACGTGCGGCTGGACAACGATGTGCCCGCGACCGGGCCGGTGCTGTTCTACGCCGGCGACAAGCGAGCGCTCTGGCAGCGCTGCCGGCGCAACCGCAGCCGCGCGCTGCTGGTGGCGGTGCGCAGCGATCGCCATCCGGTCGGTTTCGCCGATGTCGAAGTGGTGCAGAACGCCGAGTCGGCCGATGGTCGGCGCGCCCTGCACGTGCCGCACTGGTCGCAGCCGGGGCTGGTCGCGCGCGACCCCGCGCGCGGCGACCGTCCGCGCACGATCCTGTATCCGGGGACACCGCGGAACCTGCATCCGGGGTTCAACGAAGCGGCGTGGCTGGAATTCCTCGATCGTCATGGCCTGCGGTTCCAGTGCCATGCGGCGGCCGCCGACGGCACGCCGCCCGACTACCACGACTTCCGCGAGGTCGACCTGCTGCTGGCGACCCGGCCCAGCGGCGCGCGGCTGGTGCGCAACAAGCCGGCGTGGAAGCTGTTCAATGCCTGGCTGGCCGGGGTGCCGGCCCTGCTCGGACCGGAGTCCGGTTACCGCGAGTTGCGCGAGGGGCCGCTGGACTTCATCGAGGTCGACGGTCCGGACGCGGCGATGGTGGAGATCGGACGCCTGCTCGACGATCCGGGTCTGTACCGGGCGATGGTCGACAACGGCCTGCGCCGCGGCGCCGGGTTCACCGACGCGGCCACCGCCGGGCGCTGGCGGCTGCTGATCGAAGACGTGCTGGAGCCACGCGCGCGGCAGCTGGCCGGACGGCCGGCTCCGGGATGGCGTC
>NZ_VICD02000230.1 GCF_006546735.2 Marilutibacter maris
GCTGGCGATGTCGGCGCCGGCGTACTGGTCGGCATCGGCGTCGGAGGCGGCCGCGATCGCCTGCTGCGCGCCCGCCAGCTCGGCGGTCGGTGGCGGCAGGCTGGCGCAGGCGCTCAGCGTCGAAGCGAGAACTGCGGCCATCAGCAGGCCGCGGAAGTGTGCGAAGCTTGGGGTCATTGGGGAGGCCATGCGGTAGTGATTCGCAGGGCCATTGTCTGAAGCCGGTGCCCGGCTTGCAACGTCGGGGATCGGAACGGTTACGTTTAGAGGGGTTGCTGCATGGACATCGGCTATTTTCTCAAGCTGATGACGGAAAAGAACGCGTCGGACATGTTCCTGACCACCGGCGCGCCGGTCTACATCAAGGTCGAGGGCAAGCTTTACCCGCTCGGCAACACCGGCCTGCCGCCGGGGATGGTCAAGAAGATCGCCTACTCGCTGATGGACGAGGGCCAGGTGCCCTCGTTCGAGCGCGACCTGGAGCTGAACATGGCGATCGCCCTGCCCGACGCCGGACGCTTCCGCGTCAACGTGTTCAAGCAGCGCGGCGAGGTCGGCATGGTGATCCGCGCGATCCGCAGCGTGATCCCCTCGATCGAGGAGCTGCAGCTGCCGCAGGTGCTCAAGGACATCATCATGGCCCCGCGCGGGCTGGTGCTGATCGTCGGCTCGACCGGTTCGGGCAAGTCGACCACGCTGGCCTCGATGATCGACCATCGCAACAGCAGCACCTCCGGTCACATCCTCACCATCGAGGATCCGATCGAGTACCTGCACAAGCACAAGAAGTCGATCGTCAATCAGCGTGAGGTCGGCCTGGACACCCACGCCTTCCACAACGCGCTGAAGAACGCGATGCGCGAGGCGCCGGACGTGATCCTGATCGGCGAGATCCTCGACGCGGCGACGATGGAGGCGGCGATCGCGTTCGCCGAGACCGGCCACCTGTGCCTGGCCACCCTGCACTCCAACAACGCCGACCAGACCCTGGAGCGCATCCTCAACTTCTTCAACGAGTCGGCGCACAAGAACGTGTTGATGAACCTGGCGCTGAACCTCAAGGCGGTGGTCAGCCAGCGCCTGGTGGTGGGCACCGACGGCCGCCGCCTGCCGGCCGCCGAGGTCCTGATCAACACCCCGCACATCCGCGACCTGATGCGCCGCGGCCAGGTCCACGAGATCAAGCACGCGATGGAGGAGTCGCTGGAGGAAGGCATGGAGACCTTCGACCAGTGCCTGTTCCGCCTGGTCAAGGAGGGCAAGGTCGACATGGAGGAGGCGCTGCGCGCGGCCGACTCCCGCGACGGCCTGGCCCTGAAGTTCCGCCTGTCCGAGGGCTCCAGCGCCGAGCACGACCCGTACGCGGACGTGTTCGACGCCAACGCGCACTGAGCCGCCCCGCCGCGCGGGCCCGGCCGATGCCGAGGCCCGTCGCTCAGGCGGCGTCGGGCTGGTTCTCGGGGCGGGCGGCGTCGAACGCCGGCAACGCCAGGCATTCGGCCTCGATCCGCTCGATGGTCGGATACGGCGCCATGTCCAGCTTGAAGCGACGCGCGTTGTAGACCTGCGGAATCAGGCAGCAGTCGGCCAGCGACGGCGTATCGCCCTCGCAGAAACGGCCGGTCGACGGGTGCTCGGCGAGCATCGCCTCGATCGCGGCGAAGCCCTCGCCGATCCAGTGCCGGACCCATTGCGAACGCGCGTCGGCATCCAGCCCGAGCGCGTTCTCCAGGTGCTGCAGCACGCGCAGGTTGTTGAGCGGGTGGATCTCGCAGGCGACCGCCTGGGCCAGCGCCCGCACCCGCGCCCGCTCGCGCGCGACTCCGGGCAGCAGCGGCGGCGACGGCCAGGTCTCGTCCAGGTACTCCAGGATCGCCATCGACTGGCGGAAGGTGCGGCTGCCGTGGACCAGCACCGGCACCAGCCCCTGCGGATTGGCGGCGCGGAACTGCGGCGTGTGCTGTTCGCCGCCGTCGCGGACCAGATGCACCGGCACGGTGTCGTAGGACAGGCCCTTGAGGTTGAGGCCGATCCGCACCCGGTAGGCGGCGCTGGAGCGCCAGTAGGAATACAGCCGCAGTCGTTCGCTCACGCTCGCCTCACGCCATCTGCCTTCGGGGCGGACTACCTTACCTCAGCGTCGCGACGGACCAGACCGTCGCGACGCGCGCCGGATGCGTCCGGCAACGACGCAAACGGGGCGCGCGGCCACGGCCGGACGCCCCTCCTGCGCGGGAAGCCGGACGACCGCCTCAGCCGCGCTCGATGCGCTGCTCGATCGCGCCGAACAGGCTGTGGCCGTCGTCGTCGAGCATCTCGATGCGGACGCTGTCGCCGAACTTCATGAATGGCGTCTGCGGCTTGCCGTGCTCCAGGGTCTCGACGGTACGGCGCTCGGCGAAGCAGGACGCGCCCAGCGTGGTGTCCTGATTGGCGACGGTGCCCGAGCCGACGAGGGTGCCGGCGGTCAGCGGCCGGGTCCGGGCCGCGTGCGCGACCAGTTGGGCGAAATCGAACTGCATGTCGACACCGGCCTCCGGCGCACCGAACCACTCGCCGTTGACGTGGGTCAGCATCGCGCGGTGCAGCTTGTTGTCGCGCCAGAAGCCGTCGAGCTCGTCCACGGTCACGAACACCGGACTCAGCGCCGAGCGCGGCTTGGACTGCAGGAAGCCGAAGCCCTTGGCCAGCTCGGGCGGGATCAGGTTGCGCAGGCTGACGTCGTTGACCAGCCCGACCAGCTGGATGTGCGCGGCGGCCTGCTCGGGCGCGACCGCCATCGGCACGTCGTCGGTGATCACCACGACCTCGGCCTCCAGGTCGATGCCGTAGTCCTCGCTCGGCACCCGGACCGGATCGCGCGGGCCGTAGAAGCCGGCGCTGACCGCCTGGTACATCAGCGGGTCGGTGTAGAAGGTCTCCGGCACCTCGGCACCGCGCGCGCGGCGCACCCGCTCGACGTGCGGCAGATAGGCGCTGCCGTCGACGAACTCGTAGGCCCGCGGCAGCGGCGCCGCCAGCGCGGCCATGTCCAGATCGAACGCGCCCTCGGCACTGCCGGCGTTGAGCGCGTCCGACAGCGCGTTCAGGCGCGGCGCGGCGTTGGACCAGTCCTCCAGCGCGCGCTGCAGGGTGTCGGCGACGCCGGTCGCCCGCACCGCACGGGTGAGGTCTCGCGACACGACGATCAGGGTGCCGTCACGGCCCCCTTCTTTAAGACTTCCGAGCTTCATCGGGACTCCGGCTTCAAGGGTGGCAGGGGCGCCGCAGCGCAATGGTTTCAATTGTAACCTGTTCATCCGGGGCCACGAAAAGGCGCGGCCGACCATTCGACACCCCGCCAATTGTGATCGCATTCCGGTTCCGCGCATCGCTCGCGTGGCGCCGCCGCCGCGAGCTGCTACGGTGAATCCGGACTTCCAGAAGGACCTGCGATGTTACCGCCACTGCAGGCGTTCACACCGCCACTGCAGGCATTCACCGACCTGCAGGAGTGCCCGTCGGCCGACGCGCTGACCCGCGCGGTCGACCGCCTGACCGGCCCGTTCGGGGTCTCGCACTGGCTGTACGCCCTGGACCTGCCGCTGGTCGACGACCGGCGCCGTCAGTTCACCCTCGGCGGCTATCCGCAACTTTGGGTCGAGCGCTATCTCGAGCAGGACTATCTGCGCATCGACCCGATCGTCTCGCACTGCCACGACCGCGCGACCCCCTTGCGCTGGTGCGATGCGGTACCGACCGACCAGCGCGTGATCGACCCGCACCAGCAGGCGATCAGGAGGATGTTCGGCGAGGCCGGCGAGTTCGGCCTGGGCGCCGGGGTCAGCATTCCGCTGCACGGTCCGGGCACCCACTGGGGGCTGATGTCCTTCGCCGGCGAATCGGGGCTGAACCCCGAGCTGACCCGGTACCTGCCCTACCTGCACATGCTGGCCCACTACGTCCACGAGTCGGCCCGCCGCTTCATCCCGACGATGTTCGCATCGCCGGGGCCGGCCGTGGAGCTGCCGCACCTGACCGGGCGCGAGCGCGAGTGCCTGTTCTGGGCATCCGCCGGCAAGACCAGTTGGGAGATCGGGCAACTGCTCGGCATCAGCGAGCGCACCTCGGTCTTCCACCTGCAGAACGCCGCCCGCAAGCTGGGCGTATCCGGCCGCCAGGCCGCGGTCGCCCGCGCGGTGACGATGGGCCTGATCTCCACCTACTGAATGCGGCGCCCGCGCCGCGACCATCCTGTCAATCCTTGCAGCTGTAACGTCTGACAGCTTGCGCTCCTCTGTCGCCACCCACCACGACAGGGAGTTCAAGCACCATGACCACGATCACGATCGGCCGCGCCGGCAACGGCCGGATCCACCCCACCCTGATGGACGGCATGCACCGCTTGCGTGCCGATGTCTTCCACGCCCGCCTGGGCTGGGACGTGAAGGTCCGCCATGGACGCGAACGCGACCATTTCGACCGCGCCCATCCCTACTACCTGCTCGCCCATGACGCCCTGCTGCCGGTAACGCCGGCGGGGCGGCCGCCTGCGCGTGTGGTCGGCTGTTGCCGGGTATTGCCGACGCTGGGCCCGAACATGCTGCGCGACGTGTTCCCGCAGCTGGCCGACAGCCGCGGCATTCCGGCCCGCGCCGATGTCTGGGAGGTCAGCCGTTTCGCCGTCGCCACCGACACCGCGGCCGCAACCGGCACTGCCGCCGGGAGCTACGGGTTCAGCACCACCCCGGCGCTGATGGTCGCGCACCTGCTCAGGTTCTGCGCCGACCGCGACATCAGCGCCCTGGTCGGGGTGACCAGCTCGCCGTTCGAGCGGATGCTGCTGAAGCTGGGACTGGAGGTCGCGCAGCTGGGGCGACCGCGCCGGATCGGGCGGGTGATGAGCCTGGCTTTCGAACTGCCGCTGGACGCGCTCAACCTGCGTGTCGCCGACACCATCATCGCCGGCGTCCAGGCCGCCGCCATCGCACAGGATCTGCCGCGGGCCGCCTGAGCCCGCCTTCCCTGGCGGTTGCAGCCTTTCGGCTGCAACCGCCACCGTCGTCCGGGTGTCCCGGGTCCGTCATCCGTCCCCCGCCAGGTCGCGCCGGCCGGGGGGTCGCATCCTGCGATCCCAGAACGCGCATCCAGATGCACGTCCTCGCATTCCCTGCGCCGCCGGCGCGACCGGCTGGAGAACGGGTGGCAGTCCTATGCCGACACCCTTGCCTCGGCGGCTTCTTCCCTGAAAGTGGATTTCCTGTCGAGCTTGCGCAGCAGTGTCTCGGTACCGTCCCACAGCGCATGCCGCGCATGCAGCGCATCGCGCGCGGCCTGGCGCGCGCGCGGCAGCCCCTGCGGATGCCGCGCCAGCATCGTGCAGATCATCTTGGTGGCCGCCGGTCCGTGCTCGTCGGCATCGAGTTCGATGTGACGCTCCAGGTAATAGACGAAGCCCGGCGCGGTGGCGGTGTCCAGCCCCCAGCGCGACAACAACCCCTGGAACATGCCCGGAATGATGTTCTCGCGACCGTACAGGAAGCTCGCCGCGACCTGCAGGGTCGAGCCCTCGGTGGCTGTGCGCAGGGTGTCGAGCACGAAGTTGCGCACGAATACCGGCACGCCCGCCTCGATCAGCGCGTCCTCCGGCGCCACGCCCTGCTCGAGCGCGGCCAGGAAGTGCAGGAACGACTCGGTGGAGGCGCCGACATCGTTCATCGCCGCCAGGTACAGGTCCAGATGGCTGGCCGGCCGGCCCTGCGCATCGACGTCGCTCTCCTCGGCCAGCACGATGTCGTTGATCAGTCGCGCGCTGGCCGGGTCGCTCGGCGGCATCCACGGCAACCGCACGCAGGTCAGGTCCTGCTGCAGCCGTTTGACCAGGGACATGAAGTCCCACACGGCGAACACGTGCACCTGCATGAATGCACGCAGTGTCTCGATGTTGCGCAGCTCGTCGAACACGCCGTGGCATTCGAGGCCGCGACGCAGACGCGCGATCTGGGGGGTAACGATCGGATCGACTTCCATGTCCATGCTCTCCTTTTCTCGGGGGGAAGCGTTGTGGATGGATCGAACTGGGATTGACTGCTACCTGGTGATCTTTACTTGAGGACTGTTGCGGGTGGACGACTGCTGGTGGAACGGATGGACGATCTGGAACGGCCGGCTCAGGCCGGCTGGTACAGCGGATACAGACTGGCTTCCTCGCGCTGGATGCGCTGCGCGAGCAGATCGCCGACGGCCTGGTAGTCGTCGATGAAGGCGCTCTTGCTGGCTTCATCGAAGGCGTTCAACTGGTACTTCTTGACGAAATCCACCACGCCGCGCGCGATCGCGTTCATCTCGCGCCGGAAGCTGCGGATCAGCATCGTGTTCTCGCTGTCACCTTCCAGTGCGCGCTCGACATAGTTGTAGAAGCGCACGTTCTCGGCGATCAGATGGGCCTCGAGGTTCATCTTGAAGCGGGTCAGCAACGGCGGGATTTCCTCGAACCGGTCGTGCCTGGCGCAGCTGCCGATCTCATCGAACAGTGCGACGAGATCGTTGTGATCCTGCTTGAGCGCGGGCACCAGGCCGGCGTCGTAGGCGATCGGCCGGGCCGGGGTCGACATCGTCCCCAGGGTCGCGGCCTGCTCCACCGCGGCCGTGCCCTTCGGGGCCCGCCGCTGTTGCGGCTGCCCGACAAGCCTTCGCATGAACCCCAACATGCGCCCCCTTCAGATCTCTGAATTCCCTTCCCGATCGACCATAGCGGCGCGATCCGGCCGCAGGTACCTGTCAGATGCAGCAGGGTGAAAACACTCACGCCGAGGTCACCATCCCCCTGCTATTGCCCCTTGGTATTGCCCCCGGCTGACGCCCTTGGCGGCGGCCTCGTCCCGGCCGTTCCGCGGTCATGCCGCTCGACGCAGCCCGGGCGCATGCCTGCGCCCCGCGGGCGGCCGTCGCCGCCGAAGCGGGCGCAAGGCACGGGAAAGCGCAGGGAGGACAGAAACAAAAAACCCGCCTTGCGGCGGGTTCTTCGTATCGGATTTGGCAGCCCCGGATGGATTCGAACCACCGAATGTCTGAGTCAGAGTCAGATGCCTTACCACTTGGCGACGGGGCTATGAGACCGATTATAGCGCAACGGACGGAAAAGTAACCGGCAAGAAGCCGAACTTCCCGATGTCGATTAGCGCTTGGAGAACTGGGTCGCGCGACGGGCCTTGTGCAGACCGACCTTCTTGCGCTCGACCTCGCGGGCGTCGCGGGTCATGAAGCCGGCCTTGCGCAGGTCCGACTTCAGGTTCTCGTCATACTCGACCAGCGCGCGGGCGATGCCCAGGCGGATCGCACCGGCCTGGCCGGTGGTGCCGCCGCCGATCACGGTGACCTTGACGTCGAACTTGTCGCTCGACTGGGTCAGCTCGAGCGGCTGACGCACGATCATGCGCGCGGTCTCGCGTCCGAAGAACTCGTCGAGCGGACGCTCGTTGATGGTGATGTTGCCGCTGCCCTTGCGCAGGAACACGCGCGCGGTGGAGGACTTGCGACGGCCGGTGCCGTAGTTCTGCTGGATTGCCATGTCTGCTTTACCTTAGATGTCCAGGGGCTGCGGCTGCTGGGCGGCATGCGGATGCTCGGCGCCCTTGTAGACCTTCAGCTTGCGGTACATCGCGCGGCCGAGCGGGTTCTTCGGGAGCATGCCCTTGACACCGATCTCGATCACGCGCTCGGGATGACGCTCCAGCGCCTGGGCCAGGGTCTCGGACTTCAGGTTGCCGATGTAGCCGGTGAACCGGTGGTACATCTTGTCCTGCAGCTTCTTGCCGGTCACGGCGATCTTCTCGGCGTTGATCACGACGATGTAATCGCCGGTATCGACGTGCGGGGTGTAGACGGGCTTGTGCTTGCCGCGCAGACGGCGCGCGAGTTCGGAGCACAGGCGGCCGAGGGTCTTGCCTTCGGCATCGACGACGTACCAGTCGCGCTGGACGGTCTCGTTCTTGGCGGTGAAAGTCTTCATGACGGCTCTTATCAGGTGAATCTGGTCGGGCGGATTCCGTGGCACCGCGGCGCCGGTGGAACTTTGCCTCGCGTTGTGACCCGCGGCAGCAAACGCTTTCGCGGACGAAAGAAGCGGAATCATAGCGGCTATCCGGACCCCGTGCAAGCCTGCCAACACCCTCAAGGAGCCGCCCCCGGCCGGCGGTGCTAGCATCGCCGGCCATGCCTGCCCCTTCGCGACCGACGGACGAGCGCGCCGCGCTGCAGGCGCTGGCCGACCGTTGCGTGCAATGCGGGCTGTGCCTGCCGGCCTGCCCCACCTATGCCCGCGAACGCCTGGAGGCCGAGTCCCCGCGCGGCCGGATCGCACTGGCGCGGGCGCTGGCGACCGGCTCCCTCGCCGCGACCGGGCTCGGCGAGGCCCATCTCGACCACTGCCTGGGCTGTCGCGGCTGCGAGGCGGTATGTCCGGCCGGGGTCGAATACGACCGCTTGCTGGTACTGGCCCGCTCCCAGCAGCGCCAGCGCCGCCGCCCCGGCCGCCTGCAGCGCCTGCTGGAAACCCTGGCCGCCCGCCCGGCCCTGCTAAGCCGGCTGCTGCGACTGTATCGGAGCGCCCACC
>NZ_VICD02000231.1 GCF_006546735.2 Marilutibacter maris
CCTCCTGCGCGCGCTCGTGTTCCAGCAGCACCCGGCCGATCTGGTGCGGACCCAGATCGCCGAGCGCGACCAGGATGTAGAGGTCGCTGTCGTGGGCGACGCTGAAGCGCTCGCGCGCCGGCGCCAGGTCGGCCCCGAGCAGGCCGAGCCGGCGCAGCTCCTTGTCCTGCAGTTCCTTGCCGGCCTGCTCGTTGCGGGCGCGGTCGAGCTTGTGGAACCAGGTGCGGACCTTCTGCCGCGAGCGGCTGCTGGCGAGGAAGCCGTTGGACTCGATCAGCCAGTCGCGACGGGGCTCGCCGGTCTTCGCGGTCATGATCTCGACCCGGTCGCCGCTGCTGAGCTTGTGATCCAGCGGCACGATCCGGCCGTCGATCTTGGCCCCGCGGCAACGGTGCCCGACCTCGGTATGCACGTGATAGGCGAAATCCAGCGGCGTCGCCCCGGCCGGCAGATCGACCACCTCGCCCTTGGGCGTGAGCACGTAGACCCGGTCCTCGATCAGCTCGCTGTCGAGCTCGCCGGCCAGGATCGCCTCGTCGTCGCGGCCCTCCAGCAGCTTGCGCATCCACGCGATCTTGCGGTCAAACGCGGCGTCGGCGGCCTGGCTGCCGGACTCCTTGTACTTCCAGTGCGCGGCCACGCCCAGCTCGGCCTGGCGGTGCATATCGTGGGTGCGGATCTGCACCTCAAGGGTCTTGCCTTCCGGTCCGATCACCGCGGTGTGCAGCGAGCGGTAGTCGTTGCGCTTGGGCCGGGCGATGTAGTCGTCGAACTCGGCCGGGACCGGCGCCCACTGCGCATGCACCGCGCCCAGCGCGGCGTAGCAGGCGGCGACGTCGTCGACCATCACCCGCACCGCGCGCAGGTCGTAGAGCTCGCCGATCGGCACGTCCTTGCGCTGCATCTTCTTCCAGATGCTGTAGATGTGCTTGGGCCGGCCGGCGATTTCGGCACGGATGCCCTGCGCGGCCATCGCCTCGCGCAGGGTCTGCTTGACGCCCTCGATGTAGCGCTCACGATCCCCGCGCTTCTCATCCAGCAGGCGCGCGATCTGTTTGTAGGTGTCCGGCTCCAGGTAACGGAATGAAAGGTCTTCCAGTTCCCACTTCAACTGCCAGATGCCTAGCCGGTTGGCCAGCGGCGCATGGATGTCGCGGGTGAGGCGGGCCAGTTGACGCCGCTGTTCCGGGTCCAGCTCGGAGGCGTGCCGCATCCGCGCGAGTTGGCGCGCCAGCAGGATCGACACCACCCGCAGGTCGCGCACGATCGCCAACAACAGCCGGCGCAGGCCCTCGGCGCTGCCGTGACCGGCCTGTTCGGCATGCAGCGCGCGTACCTGGGTCGCCGCCTGCTGCCCCTCCAGCAGCCCGAACACCGCCGGATGGCGCTGCTCGAACGCCTTGCCGAGCCTCCCGGGCAGGGCCGGATACTGGCGCAGCAGGGTCGCCATCACGGTGTCGCCATCGGCCCCCAGCCGACTCAGCGAGTCGAGCATGTCCAGCACCACCGGCAGCGGGTCGCGCGCGTCCGCGCCACCCTCGGGCGCGGCCAGCGCGTCGCGCAGCGATTCACGATCGCCGGCGTCGACGGCCTCCAGCGCCGGCGCATCGAGCAGCCGGGCCAGGTCGTCGGCGGGCGTTGGAGGGGACGCGTTCAAGAGGATCGGGGGGAGTGGCGTGGGGAGCGCGGACGTGATGGCGGCATTCGTGACGACTACACTAGCGCCAACTGCCTGGAGGAACACCATGATGCGCCCCCTGTCCTTTCGCACACTTGCCCTGTTCGGCTGCCTGGCCCTGAGTCCGCTGGCGTTGGCGCAGCAGCAGGCGACGAGCGACCAGCCGATCCAGCAACAGATGAGCGCCGTAGAATTCCGCGCCGCCGGCCTGGACAAGCTCGACGCCGAGGAGCTGGCCAGTCTGAACCGCTGGCTCGGCCGCAAGATCGAGGCCGAGACCGCGCTGGCCGCCGCCGCGGCCAAGAAGAAGGTCGAGGACGAGAACCGCGGCTTCCTGAGCTTCGGCTCCGAGGAGCCGGTGGTCGGCACCGTGACCAGCGAGTTCCGCGGCTTCGGCAAGGGCCGCCGCTACACCCTCGACAACGGTCAGGTCTGGGAGCAGGTCGACAGCGCCTCCCTGGTCGGCGTGCGCAATCGCAACCCACAGGTGACGATCCGCCCCAGCGTGGTCGGAACCGCCTGGTACATGTCGGTGGAGGGCTACAACACCCGCGCCAAGGTCAAGCGGGTGGAGTGACGGCTCCGGGAGGCTCTGGGCCGCGCCGGCGCGCTTCCACACCCCCATTCGCATCTGCGATGCGAATCGCCCCCTCTCTGCAGGGGGCCGGGGCCGTGCCATATCGCATCTCGTAGGAGCGGCGTGAGCCGCGATGGAGCTTTCATGGGAAGGCCCTCGCGGCTTACGCCGCTCCTACAGGGGGAACGATATCCGGCTGCGCCCGGATATCTCCCAAAGTTTGCTGCGCAAACCTTGGGCCCCGCCGTTGCGCTTCCACACCCCCATTCGTGCCTGCGGCACGAATCGCCCCCTGACTC
>NZ_VICD02000232.1 GCF_006546735.2 Marilutibacter maris
GGCGATCGAACCGGCCACGGTGCAGGCACCGTCGAAGCTGGCCCTGGAGACCGCCGGCATGGCGCGGCAGTACCAGGCCGCGTTCGACCAGCTCGGCGCGGTGCCGGCCGACAGCAGCCTGCACCCGGCGCTGGCCGAGCTCGACCGCAATGCCGAGCTGATCCTGCAGGCCCTGTCCGAACAACCCGACTCGCGGCTGCTGCTCGAACGCCTGCACCGCACCTACGCCCGCCGCCTCGCGCTCAGCCAGCGCCTGGTCCATTCGTGAGCGCGCCGCCATGACCCGAACCCAGCCATCGACCGATTCCGCCCGATCCAGCTCCCGCGTCCCTGGTTTCGACGTTCCACGTTCCGACATTCCACGTTTCGACGTTTCACGCGACTTTTCCGGAGGCCCCATGTCCGCTCACCCCACGCTCCGTCGCAATCCCGCGCGTCCGGCCCGGATCGCGGCCCCCGCGCTCGCCATCGGCCTGCTCGCCGCCCTCGCCCTGCCGCTGCAGGCGGCGACCCCGATCGACGAGGTCCGCCCACTGGACCCGCGCGGCCGGCTCGAGATCGACAACCTCAAGGGCAGCATCGACGTGCGCGCCTGGGACCGGCCCGAGGTCAGGATCACCGGCAACCTCGGCGACGGCGTCGAGAAGCTGGAGATCAGCGGCGACCGCAGCAGCCTCAGCGTCAAGGTGAAGTACCCCAACCGTGGCAGCGGTCTGGGCTTCTTCACCGTCAGCGACCGCACCGAGCCGACCGAGCTGGTGCTGATGGTGCCGCTGCGGGCCGATCTAGACATCGACTCGGTGTCGGCCCGCATCAAGGTCGTCGGTGTCGCGCCGTCGGAACTGTCGATCAACACCGTCAGCGGCGACGTTGATGTCGCCGGCGCCCCGGACGAGATCGAGGTCGATGCGGTCAGCGGCGACCTCAAACTGGTGGTCAACAGCCGCAACGCCGACGCCGAGACGGTCAGCGGCGAGATCGACCTGCAGGGCCGGCTGACCGACGAGGTGTCGGTGGAGACCGTGTCCGGCGACGCCCACGTGCGCGTGCTCGAATCCAGCCTGCGCCGCTACTCCGGCGCCAGCGTGTCCGGCGACCTCAGCCTGCGTACCGGCCTGGCCGGCAATGGCCGGATCAAGATGGAAACGGTCAGCGGCGATGTCGATCTGTACCTGCCGCGCGACCTCTCCGCCAACGTCCACGGCGAGAGCTTCAGCGGCAGCCTGCGCGCACCTGGCGCGACCATCGACCGCCCCCGCCACGGCCCCGGCGCCAGCTTCGAGCACCGCTACGGCAATGGCGACGGCGACGTGTCGATCGAAACGTTCTCCGGCGACGCGAACCTGCATCTGGACTGAGTCGCGCGGCGACCCGAAGCGCCGGGACTCGGCCCGGGCGGGCCACTGCAGATCGCGCGCCCCGAATGGCTGCCCACGGGCAGCCATTCGTTTCCGATCAGGCGTCCGGCACCGCGTCCGCGCTCAGTCGCTGGCCCGGGCCAGGCGTTGCAGCGCTTCGGCGCGGCCCTCCGCCAGATCGACGATCGGCCGCGACGGATAGCCGCGCGGCGCCCCGCCCTTCTCCCATGGCGCATGGATCCGGTCGTCGTCCAGCCGCCGCAGTTCCGGCAGCCAGCGCCGCAAGTAAACGCCTTCGGGATCGAAGCGCCGCGACTGGGTGACCGGGTTGAAGATCCGGTGATACGGCGCCGCGTCCACGCCGCTGCCCGCCACCCACTGCCAGCCCAGGGTGTTGTTGGCCAGGTCGGCGTCGACCAGGGTGTGCATGAACCAGGCCGCCCCGCTCGCCCAGTGGATGCCCATGTGCTTGCTCAGATAGGAGGCGACCACCATCCGCACCCGGTTGTGCATCCAGCCTTCGTGCCATAGCTGACGCATGCCGGCATCGACCAGCGGCACCCCGGTGCGACCACGCCGCCACGCCTCCAGTGCGGCCTCGTCGTGTCGCCAGGCGATGCCGTCGAAGCGCGGGTTGAAGTTGTCGGTGGTGCTGTGCGGCCAGTGGTTGAGCACGTAGTAGCCGAACTCGCGCCAGCCCAGCTCGGCGACGAACTTGTCGCTGCCGGGGCCGCCACGGCGCTGGGCGGCATCCAGGGCGCAGGCGGGACTGATCTCGCCAAAGTGCAGATGCGGCGACAGCCGCGAAGTGGCGTCGATGGCCGGACGGTCGCGCTGCCCGGGGTAGTCGTCGAGGTGTTCGAGGAAGCGCTCCAGGCGCTGCTGCGCGGCCCGCTCGCCGGGCGTCCAGGTCTCCCAGAAGCCGCGATCCCAGTCCGGCGCGGGCGCGGCGAGGGTCGCCTGCAACCGCTGCATTCCCTCCGGAAGCCCGAAGCAGGCCAGCCGCTGCGGCGCCGCGCGCGGACGGTATCGCCAGCCCGGCCGCGCCGCCTTCAGGAACGGCGTGAACACCCGGTACGGCGTCGACACCTTGCTCAGCACCATTTCCGGATCGGTCATCAGCCGTCCGGCCGAGCGCCGCAACGCGACGCCGTCGCGCGCGAGCGCCCTGGCCAGGCGCGCATCGCGGGCATCCGCATCGGGTTCGTGCAGCGCCGAGATATGCACCGCCTCCGCGCCGGCCGCCGCGGCCAGCGCCGGGATCACCTGTTC
>NZ_VICD02000024.1 GCF_006546735.2 Marilutibacter maris
GTCGCAACGGATGCCCAGGGTAATGTCGACCTGACGGCCTTCCAGGCCCAATTGCTGATCCAGCAGCATCAGAGCATCGACGGTCTGGACGCGCCCGCCCTGGCGCAGTCGCTGGCCGACTCGCCGGCGATGGGGCGTCCGGACGGACGCGATCAGCTGGAGCCGATGCTGCAGGCGCTGGGCCGACAGTTGCCGCCGCAGGATGCAGAGCGCTTGGCGCAGGCGCTGGACGCGAACAACCTGACCGATTCCCGGTTGGAACGGAACTGGGAGCTGCTGACCGAAGCCGCCGGCGACGCCTTGGACGCGGGCAGGCAGGTGCTGGATCGCACCGACGCCTCGATCAGCGACAGCTTGGCACAGGCCCGTCGCTGGGCCGAGCAGATCCGCGACAACCCGGAAAACAGCTACCTGCAACGATCTGCTGGCCATGTGGCCGGCGGAGCCGCCGAAAAGGCGCAGGAAGGCTATGGCATGGTGAAGGGAGCGGCCGGACACGGCCTGCAAACGCTGGGCGACACCGTCGATCTGGCGACCTTCACCGTGCGGTTCTCGCACGATCGCGACTTCCGCAACATGATCATCGGTGCGGCCGGCATGTACGCCGCCGAAGCCTGGGATGACCCCAGCAAGCCGGTGGACGACGTGACCCGTATCGCCAAGGGCGCGTGGGACGAGTGGAAACAAGGCCTGGACCAGGCCGAGCGCGAAGGCAAAGCCGCCGAGTACATGGGACAGGCCGAGGGCGCTGCGGGTGTAGAAATCCTCGCCACGCTGGTGCCGGTCAGCAAGCTGCCGAAGCTGGCCAAGGTCGCCAAGGCGGCGGACATGGTGGACGACGGCGTTCCACTGCAAACCGGTGGCGTAGGCCGCAAGCTGACCAGGGAAGGGGTGGATGTCCTCACCGAGGTCGGCGATGACTTCCGTCGCGCGCAGGCCAGGGGAGGCGTTGCGGCCGAAAGCGCCGACCTGATGTTCGATGGCCTGGCCGGCGTCCGCCGCAGCCAGGGCGAGTTGCGCGACCTGGTCGACGGCCTACGCCAGACCGGGCACGTCGACGAACTGCTGAAAAGCGGCGCACTGCGCCCTCGCGAGCTGGGCTATCTAGCCCGTCAGAACGTCGACGACTTCAAGAACGTTCCGTTCGACCACGCGCTGACTGCGTCGGTTGGCGGCCGGGAGCTTGCCAAGCTTGGACGCCCGGAAACAGGCGAGATCGGCGAAGCAATCATGGCCCATGATCTAGCCAAGAAGGGCTATCGCGACATCGTCCCTATCCAAAACAACTCAGGCCACGGCAACGACCTGGTGGCGATCAACCCGGACAGCAACAAGTGGGAGATCTTCGAGGTCAAGGCTTCGGTCAAGGGTATTGCCAAAGGGCAAGGGCCAGATCCACAGCCATTGGTCAGTCGAAGAATCGAGTTGGCGGCTGAAGCTGCACCAGGCACCCATTGGGATCCCAAGAACATGTGGGAGGAGGCAGCAAGGCCGACAGCAGAGCGGATTCGTGAAGAGACGGTGGATGCCAAGGGGCGTATGCAGGTCGACACCTACTGGTCTCGCATCAACCTCGAACAAGATCCCGCCACCGGCCTTATCAAGGGCGAACCGAAGGTCGAGCCATGGCTGCCAAAGGCAGAACGTCCGAATCGTCAGTCCCTGCTGGAAGAGTCCATGCCGGTGCCAGGCCTGCAGCTCCCGGACAGCCTCAAGGACCCTGCCCACCCTGGCCACAGCAATTTCCTGCTGGCCCAGGACGCCGTCTACCGGATGGAGTTCGCCAACAAGATCCCGGCCGGCCCGCACAGCGAGCAACTGGCCGCTGCGGTGGCGACCCGGGCCGAAACGGAGGGCCTTCGCCTGGCCAGCATCCAGTTGAAGCAGGGTGTCGGCGGCCAGCTCGACATCATCGAGCGCGGCGCCTACGACGCCCCCGAGAGGCGTGTCGTACTGGACACCCAGCATGCCCTTGGCTGTTCCGTGGAGGAGCACAGCCGCGACTGGTCAGCTGCCCGCTCGCCGCATTATGTCAGCCAGGAGGCAGCGGCCGAGCGCACCCAGGAACATATGCAGGTCCTGCAGCAGCTGTCCGGCAACGACCGGGCCCTGTTCGACCGCATCCGCGACCGGGTGCCGGCGCAAATCGGTGACGACCGCGTGCTGCAGGCGATGGTGCAGGCCCGCGACACCGCCGGCATCGACCGCCCGGAGCGACTCGGCGCGGTGGAGATCCGCGGCGACCAGCTGTCAGTGGTCAGCAACTCGACAGCCCGATTCCGGGCGAACGTCGACCTGTCCGGACAAGCACCGTCGATGCACGAGAGTCTCGATCAGAATAATAGCCTGACCCAGCAACTGGCTCAGCAGCAGACCCTGGAGGCTCAGCAAAGGGAGCAAAGGGAGCAGCAGGGGCAGGTGATGCAGATGGGGTGAGTTCTTATGACGCCCCAGGAGCCAACTGATTAAAATCAGTGCGGATTAGTGCAATAGCACTGTCTCCAGAGAACGTGGCAATGTGATTGCCGGTGCCCGCTTGGCGCATGAAGGCGGCGAACAGAGTTATCGGAGGTAATGCTTGGGACGGGCATTGCCTGAACTTGGTTGCTGATAATCTCTATTATGGGGTAGCAGGAACTTGGTTGGCATTCCAAGCGGCTGCTCCCAACCTAATGCGGACACTTGTCCCGTACAAGGCGACGGGACCTACCCGGGCACTGCTTGCCGCTTCGAACCCAGCGCGAGTTGCCTGATTTATGCTGAGCAAGGGTTTTGTCCGGAACCCACTAAGCATAGAGAGAGAAGCATGCTGCGACTGGGAAACCTCGATTTTGACGATCGGATCCTTGATGCCATCACGGACAGCAAGCTCGTGGTCTTCGCGGGTGCTGGCGTCTCGATGGGCCCGCCGTCGAATCTGGACAGCTTCTGGAGGCTCGCCGAGAAGATCGCTCGCAACACCGGACTTGCGCCAGACCTTCCTCTCGATCGGTTCCTTGGCGTGCTACAGCACCGGGGAGTCGCCGTTCACCAGCGCGCCGTGGAACTGCTTTCGCCAGAAGGAAGTGCTCCCAATGACCTGCACCGCGATCTGATCAGACTGTTCGGTGCAGCTGATCGCATCAAGCTGGTCACCACGAACTTCGATCTCCATTTTGAGACGGCGGCGCAGGAAGTCTACGGCAGCTCGCCGGAAGCCTACCGAGCCCCCGCGCTTCCCTTGGGTTACGACTTCCACGGCATCGTGCATGTGCACGGTGCTCTGCCGCATGCATCCAGTGTCGTACTCACCGATGCCGATTTTGGCCGGGCATACCTGACCGAGGGATGGGCCCGCCGCTTCCTGCTAGACGTCTTTCGCACCCATACCGTTCTGTTCGTCGGCTATAGCCACGACGACGTCGTTATGAACTACCTGGCTAGAGCGCTGCCGGCCGACGGTTCGGCAGAGCGATATGCACTCACAGAAACTGACGGGCAGTGGAATCTTCTCGGAATCCAACCCATTCGGTTCGTCAAGGGCGAAGGCGCTGAGGCATTTCGAGAGCTCTACCACGGCGTGGCGAAGCTTGCCGAACGGGGCGCGCGTGGGGCGCTTGACTGGCAGTCACGGATGCTGGAGCTGGTTGGGCGAGCGCCCCCAGTAGACCCCGAATTGGTTGGTGAGATCGAGCAAGCGCTGAGAGACGTTTCGACCTGTCGCTTGTTCACTGACGTGGCGCGCGATGTCTCTTGGCCTAAGTGGCTGGATGGCAGGAAGCAGTTGGAGGCGTTGTTTCGGCCTGGCGAGCTGCGCGAGCGCGAAGTCCAGGTGGCGCTCTGGCTCGCCAAGCATTATGCGATTGAGCACTTCGACGAATGCTTTGATCTCATCGCGGGCCATGGCCTCAAGCTCAATCCCGTTCTGTGGTGTGCCGTGGGTCGAGAGCTGGGACTGGAGAAGGGCAAGCCGATCGAAGCTGCCACGCTGCGACGGTGGATCCGGCTGCTGCTTGAGAGCGCGCCAGAAAGGGCAGATCGCCACGTGTTGATGTGGCTTGCAGAACGTTGTGAGTCGCTTGGCCTGGTTGACGACGCGCTTTCACTCTTTTTGCAGATGTGCATTCACAAGTTTGAGGTCAAGCGCGGCTATGGCTGGCGGGAAAGCGAGGACGACGAAGAGCGTTTTCGGCTAACGGCTGAATGCTCGCTACAAACAGACCGCTGGACATTGAACGAGGTCTACGAGAATCAGATAAAGCCCCATCTTTCCGAGCTAGCCCAGCCGTTGCTGTCTGGGCTGATCTATCGATTCGAGCGCATGCACGCGGACTTGACAGCGTGGTCGGGTGCGCGGGACGAGTGGGACTCGATGAGCTATCGACGATCCGCGATAGAACCTCACGAACAGGATCGCTACACCGAGGCGTCAGACGTGCTCATCGATGCCGCGCGTGATGCCATGGAGTGGCTCGGGGAAAACCACCCCGGGCAACTTGACGCACAGATTGAGTGCCTGTCGAGCTCGAGGCTTCCCCTGCTTCGGCGATTGGCGGTGCACGCCGTGGCGTCGCATTCTAGCAAGTCGGCGGACGAACGGCTCTCGTGGGTTCGGTCGCATGTTGGACTTGATTCGCTTGCCGAGCATCATGAGGTGCATCGCTTGGCGGCGCTTAGCTATCCGGGCGCTACGGACGTAGCGCGTCAGGCCTTGATCGACGCCATCGTGGCCATCACCTTTGAGGACACCGACAACCGGTTGGACGAAGCACGCACTCAGCGCTTCCAGTTCGATTGGTTGTCGTGGCTGTTGGCGGCGAAGCCCGACTGTGCGCAAGCAGAGGCCGCTCTGGTGCCAGTTCGTGCGCGTTTTCCGCAGTGGGTCGTCTCCGAGCATCCAGACCTCACGCACTGGATGGGCTCGGCGGGGTGGGTCGGATCAGAGAGCCCCTGGCCGACCGAACAATTGATTGCGCAGCCACCGAGGGAGCAGCTTGACGCTCTCCTGGAATTTAGAGGTACCGACTTCGACGGTCCCAGTCGCGAGGGGCTGCTGTCGGCCGTGCGGGACGCGGCTAAGTCGGTCCCCGACTGGGGCTTCCAACTGGTCGCCGAGCTGGAGCAGCGGGCGCTGTGGTCATCCGACTTGTGGTCGGCGACGCTGCGAGGATTCCAGGACGCAGAACTGGACAGCGCACAATGGCGTCGCCTGCTTGAAGCGGTAGGCCGCAATGATCTGCATACCGAGCATGCCCGGGACATCGCAGATGTCCTGCTACGGCTTGTCAAAGACGGCGACAAGCCATTCGCCTCTGAGTTTCTGGCCATCGCAGCCCCGATCGCGGAGCACCTGTGGGTCGTCTTGGACTCCTACGACGATGTCGACTTCGACAACGACTGGCTGACGCGGGCCATCAACCGGCCAAGTGGCGTGTTGGTCGAGTATTGGCTCGCCGCACTCTCGCTCACACTGAAGAACAAAGAGGGCGCGGATTGGGCGATGCCTGCCTATTACCGCGAGCGATTTACCGAAGCCATCAACGATCCGGCGTCGAAAGGAGCTCATGCGCGTTCCCTGTTGGCGAGCCAAGCTGCCTTCCTATTTCGGCTCGACGAGGCGTGGGTGCGGGAGCACTTGATACCTCTGTTCCAGGACGCGGATTCGCGGATTTTCGCACAAGCGTGGCATGGCTTTCTCGCGTGGGGGCGACTGTATCCGCCGCTGGTTGATGCATTGTTGCCCGCTTTCCTGACGGCCGTGGCACGAGCTCCTGCGGAGCTACCGGAACATCGCAAGCGGCTGATAGAGTTCTATGCGGCCTTGTGTGTCTTCCATGTCGACGACCCGCTGCAGCAACTGCTCCCCAACCTCTTCCAGCACGGCGCGGAGGAAGATCGAACCACGTTCGCGTCGCAGATCGAGCACATGCTACGGCAACTGGAACCCTCGGGAATCGACAAGGTCTGGGAGGGTTGGCTCTCTCGCTACTGGCAGGATCGGCTCCAAGGCGTGCTCGCGCCGCTTGCGCCGGGGGAGTGCCGGGAAATGATTGAGTGGCTTCCCCATCTAGGCGCGCACTTTCCAGCGGGGGTGCAGCTAGCGACTCGCATGCCGGCTCTGCCCGCGGAACATAATCATGTCCTGTTCGAGTTGCGCACCAGCGATCTGGTCACTCGTTTCAAGGAAGCTACGGCACAGTTGCTGATCTATCTGTCCGACGGCGTGGCAGAGTACGAACTTGCGTATCTCACTGAGGTGGCAGCGCGACTCGACGCGCTGCCGGATCCCATTCGACTCCGTCTCCAAGAAGCATTGGTACGTGCGGGCGCTCGTTGACGTCCTCGTGCACCCGACCGGCTGAGCTCTCCAGGCGTATGGTCGATCCCAGGACAGGGATTCCTTGATCGTCCCTGTTTGCCTACGGTCGTGTCGGTGACCGGTTCTAGCCGTAGCTGGCCGCGTACCTATACTTCTCTGGCATATTAAATATAGAAACATGCGTCGTTAGGCAGGTTGCCCCCTTCACGTGCTCATCGAAGTTCTAGGCGGCACCGAGGCGAGTCGCGGCTGTTGCAGCTAATGAAAATGATGAGCAAAAGTGTCATGCTTAGGCATCCGGCACCCCGAGTATGGAAGATGGATCATCTCGATGATCTGCCAAAGCGTCACGGTAGCCATGTGACGGAAGAAAAGGCCGAGGCTGATTTCCACAATCTGCTTTCCGATTCTGAAGATTTTGTCCTGCAAGCGACTGATCGCAAAGACTACGGCACCGATTGCCAGATCGAGGTTGTCGATCGCGAGAGCGCGACCAACGTCAGGATTTACATTCAGTTGAAGGGAACGGATCGGGCAGCGAACGCGGATGGATCGATCAGCGTCGAGGTTCGGCGATCAAACCTTAATTACCTGCTGATGCAGCCGCATTCGCTTTTCGTCTGCTACCACGTTTCGAGCGACAAGCTACTGTTCTGTTCCGCCGACGCGGTGGTACGCAAGTACGAACACGATGGTCAGAACTGGTCCCAGCAGCAAACGGTTACAGTCACTTTCACCGAGCCTCTCACCGGAGAGCGTCTGAGATCCTTGGCCGCGTTGGCCAGATCCAGCGCGGCGGCGTCGCGCAACCTCCGCTTCATGCAGGCGACGGCTCGACCCAGTGATCTGCCGCATATCGTGAAGACCGCCCTCCCGTACCTGCACGTACCTGAGGATCAAGCGCAAGCGGCAGAGATGCTTTCAGACCTCTACGAAAATGGCGCGGACAGAATAATAAGCGCAAACTTCGAGAAGTTCGCATCGGCCCTAGGCCCCGAACATGCCGCGATGACGTTCTGCTACATGGCCGAGATCAACCTCAGCATGTGCGGGCAGGTTGGAGATGCAGACCGCGTTGCCGAAGGCATCACGCACCTCACTTCCAAGATCGTCGCCGGCCTCTACATGCCTGGCAGTCTCTATTACTCGATTGGCAATGGGCTGACAGCGCTGGGGCGTGACGAGGAGGCTATCCATGCATACGAGACCGCTCTCAGTCACTTGATTGGCGAGGGGGGCTCCCAGCCGCTGGCAGAATGCTACAAGAACCTCGGCTCCAGCCATGAAAAGCTGGGAAATCAGGAGGAGGCCGTCGAGTGCTTTCGCGAGGCGTTGCGCTACAACGCCCAGCTCCCGGAAGCGCACCTGGCGTTGGGGCTTCACTGCCTCAAGGTGGGAGAGTACAGAAAGGCGCTCGAACATTTCGACCAAGTCATTTTCTCCGGCCGTGCGTACAGCAAGCGTGCCTCGGTCTCGGGTTGGAGAATCAATGCTCTGTTCAATCTCGGCGACGGAAAATCTGCATTCCGTGAGGTTGGTATGCTATTGGGTGATGCCGAAGACGAGGCCTGGATATGGCCTTGGTGCGCGCGGCAAGTCGCAAGCTTCGGGCGCATATCGCCGGAGAGTGCAAGGCTGAGCCTTCTTTTCTGGGACCGTTACCTGAAGGCGCATCCGGACTGCCCCAGCGGCTTGCGCGAACGGCTGGCCAACAAGCTGTACTTGCGTTCTGAAGGACAAGGTTTGGATTTGACCTACCAGCTGTTCAAGGCCGAATTCGATGCAGGAATCCAACACGTGCATGGTGATGCGGCAGCCTACCTCTGGGACCGTCTGGGCCATTGGGCCCAGGATGACAAAAACTGGGACGAGGCCGAACGCTGCTTTCGGTCTGCATACAATCTCGCGGGGGGGCACTATGGCTACTGCCTCGGCACGGCGCTGAACTTCCTCGGTCGAGCCGACGAGAGCTTGCCGATCTTGCGGACTCAGGCCGAGGAGATCCAGCAAGATGACATGAGTTGGTTCCAGGTCGCGATTGCATACGAAAAGTTGGGTCGCGTGTCGGAGTCGATCGACGCATACATGAAGGCCATTGCATTGAACCCCGATTACGCGCTGGCCTGGTTCAACATGGGGGGCGTACATTGGAATGCTGGGGATTTGCTGGAAGCGAGTCGGGTCTGGAAGGAAGCCGTGGACAGATTCCCGGATCACGAGCTGGCGGACCGAATCCGGCGCGATATTCCCTTCGCTCTCAGCTAGAAGTGCTGAGGACTGCCGGGTCACCGCTGCTTATGAACTGTCAGCCCGAAATCAGGAATCGCGCCAAGCATCAGCATTGGGTGCCGCAGTTCCACCTTTGCGACTATGCAACTCCAGAGTCACGCAGGTCGAAGTAGCAGAAGCTATGGATACACTGCAATCGCATTCATTAGCAACTGCAGCTCTAGTGGGGGCGACGATGCCACCGTCATTCACAAATGCATGGCTGTGCAGCAGAGTTCGCCCGTCGCTCATCAGTAGATGGGGGCTATGTTTGTCAAACGGATCCAGCGTCCGCTCGTGAAGAAGCAAAAGTAACTAGCTCCAAAGCATCTAGAGCCCGCGCGGTACTGCGCGCTATCCCTGATCGGCAGAGCAAACCCATGTGAGGTGCGCTCTCAGGTTGATTGGTGTTCGGCCTACGGCCGTAGATCTCCCATCCTCTTCTTGTCTGCGTTCATGCAGGGTTTAGATTCTGGTTGCCCTTGAATCGACAGGATTTTTTCCTTATCGGAAGAGCAATCTATACCAGATTGGAAAACCAATATAATCAATCAGTTGTTTGCCTAAAGTAGTTTGGCCGCAGAGACTCCATCATCAAGTAACACAGAGATGGTGATGGGATGACTACGGAAGAGTACTTGTTGCAACGCTATGGGCCGTTGATGAGTTTGGTGGATCTCGCTGGGCTGCTCGGTCGGTCGCCGGACGGTGTCCGTGTGGCGCTCTATTCGGATTCCGATGTGTCCCGGAAGCTGAAGCCAACGATGCTGCGGGTTGGTCGTCGAGTGTACTTCCGCACCCTACAGGTGAAGGACGCGCTTGCCCTGGACGCGGAGGTTTCGAAGGGAGCCACCTCCTGATGAGGGGGCAGTCGGAATACAGCGGCGCAAATCATCCAATCAGGCTGAAGCGCCGTGCCTATACCTCAGTGCCGGACGACATTCTTACCGACAGTAGACTGAGCTGGCGGGCAAGGGTCTTGCTCGCGTGGATGCTTGGACGTAGCCCGGACTATGACCTGCGCGTCTGGAGTATCCGCAGAACCTTTCGGCTGAGCGATCAGCAATGGGTGAAGGCTCGAAAGGAGATGGAGGAGGTGGGCTACTTCCACCAGAAGCGCTTCCGCGAGAGTAGTGGCAAATTCGGCTGGGATCACACGGTCACGGACACCCCCACATCACCAGCCCCCCAGAAAGCAGGGGGTGGTGAACCAAGGGGTGGCAGGCCGTCTGATGGCAGGCCATCGGGTGGTGAAGGTGGGGATAAACCAACAGAGAAAGCTACCAGTAGGAGTAATACCAGTAAGAGAACAACTACAACCGCAAGACGGCTCGACGAGAGGTCAGTAGAATCTACCGCGCCTGACCAGGGTCAAGAGGGAGGCTTTTCCATGCTGCATTGGCCCCAGCTGTCGGATCAGGAGAGGGGCGCGATAGAGGGGCTGCTGGCGGGCTGCGACACGCAGGTTGCTCAGCAACTGCTCGATGAACTTGCGGGGGCTCTTGAGACGAACAGCATCAAGACCAGCCCGAGTAGGTGGTTCAGGGCGGTGGTCGTGCGTTGCAAGAGAGGGGAGTTCGAGCCAAGCGCCGGAATCGCAGTTGCCGATAGGCGTATCCGCCATCGTTTGGAGGCAGGCAAGAAGCAGGAGGCGAAGAGAGTCGCCGCTCCCGAGCAAGTGCGCTCACACCTGGAGAGCATCGAAACCCTGCTTAAAGGTAGATCGAGCAGCGGTGGTCATTAAGAGGCGTAGTCGGTCGCTGAGATTTCGTGACCTGGAACGATACAGCGACAACTGTGAAAGGGTCGGGGATGTCCAACTGGTTCTGAAGGCTGATCGTAAAAAGGGATATTCCCTCTGGGTTTGCGAAGCTGACGGACCATGTCGGGTACTGACTGACCGTGGTCATCAACTATGGTTCAGGACCGTTGATCAGGCTCTGGACGCGGTTGCCGACATTCCGTACATAGATCGAAACCTGATCATTGACAGGTCAAGTTGGTGAGAAAGTAGGTTCGCTGAGTTGTGTTCCATCTGGAGGGGCGTCGCATCGATACCCCTTCATCTGCGGGACGAGTTGCCCCAAGAATGCGATCGCGTGCCGGGTGCCGAGCTGAAAAGAAGGCTCTGACTGCTAGGAACAGGACTAGCCTGATGCCTGCCTACCGTCGGCTTAGCCGACGCGGCGACCGAAGCTAAGCCCTTCGTGACAGCCGGAATATAGCGGCCTCGTCCCTCCTTAGTTTACCCAAGGAGTGACTGATATGAGAATGATCAAGATCGTCGTGGTGATGGTCGTGCTGACCGTCGCGGGGCGAAGCAGTATGGCCAATGCGCAGATTCCTGTGACGGATACTGCAAGCATTACCACCCGTGCGGCGGAGCACGCCGAGAACCTCGCGAAGTATGTCGAGCAGATCACCCAGCTCAAGAGCCAGCTCGAACAGCTGGAGCAGCAGACGACCGCGCTGACCGGCAGTCGGAACTTGGGCGAGGTGTTCAACAACCCGCAGCTTCGCGACTACCTGCCGCAGGACTGGCAGGGCGTCTACGACTCCGTGAAGAACGGCGGTTACGAGGGCCTGACCGGCGCCGCGGCCGGCATCCTTCGCCAGAACCAGGTGTTCGATGCTTGCGCCTCGGTGAAGATCGCCGAGCAGAAGCGCACGTGTGAGGCGTCGGCGGCGAAGTCGTCGCAGGACATGGCATTCGCGTCGGGAGCCTACGAGGCGGCACAGAAGCGCCTCGACCAGATCGGCCAACTCATGGGCCAGATCAACCAGACCACCGATCCGAAGGCCATCGCGGAGCTTCAGGGCCGCATCGCGAGCGAACAGGCCATGATCGCCAACGAGCAGACCAAGTTGCAGCTCTACGAAATGATGGCTGACGCACAGGGTCGAATGCTGGAACAACGCCAACGTGAACTCAACGCGAGACTGAACGCGAGACGCGGATACTCGCCGCTACCTCGCGTCGATCTCTGAGGGGGATATATGAGCTCGATATTCCTAGCCTGTCTTCTGTTGATTGTCGTAGCTGTTTCCAGCTTTCCAGTCCGATTCTGGCTCGCCGTGCGCAGGTACGGTAAGCCGCGTTTCGATGCGGCCGTTCGCCTGAATGGCCACATGCTGAGCCTGGACGTTGTGACGATCTTCCTGGCTATGCTGGCTTTCCATTGGGTCGGACAGGACTGGTTCGGCCTTGCGCTGCCAGGGATGCGCGCACCCCATCCACAGATAATGGCCATTCTCTCGACATGCGCCTGCATGCTCGTCGCCATGGTCAATGGCAGTCGTCGTTTCGACGACGCGACACGGGTCGGCATGCCGGAGGCCGTACTGCGCTGGCTCGTGACTCAGCAGATCATCACGGCAGCAGAAGTTTCAGCCGTTGTGACCAGCCCCATCCGCATTCGCAGGGAGCTTTGACTATGCATAAGGCGATCATAGTTGTTGGATTGGTGCTGGCCGTGGCCGCGTGTAGTGACGGTGAGCCCGCGCGCTCTGTTGAGTGGTTCAAGGCTCATGCAGAGGAGCGAGCAGTCACCTTGACTGCATGCCGAAACAACGCTGGCGAGACGGGGGTGTCGCCAAACTGCATCAATGCGCAGGCGGCGGAGAATGCCTTGGCCAACACTCGAAGGGGGTACTCGCCGCTGCCATCGCCAATCACCACGGAGGACTAGGACATGTCTGATCCCATGATCTTCCAGTTCATCGGCGAGTCGATAACCGCTGTGATGGATACCTATGTCCAGTCCACCGTTCCTCAGGTGATCGCCAGGATCACGGCAACGGCGGTCGTCATGGGAAGCCTGTACTACGCTTGCATTGGATTGCTGATTGCCATGGGGCGAATCGAAGGAGTCCTGTCCACATTGATGCTTTCGGCAGGGAAGTTCCTCCTCATCGGCGTCTTCGCACTTTCGGCTGGGAACTATATGGAGTGGGTTGTGGCTACAGGGCATGGTCTCGAGGAGGGGCTTGCACAGACCTTCTCGGGTTCCGCGGCAGAAAGTCCAACATCCGTCTATCAGGTGCTCGATGACTCGATCGGCAGAGGATGGGACCTGGCGGGAGACCTTTGGAGCCGTGCTGCGGACAGAGGGGTCACCGAAACAGGAATGATGGTGGGGGAGTATCTCAACGCTGTCATCATTGCGTTGGCCACCTTGATCATTGCGGTTCCTGCGGGAGCAATGATCGTGGCCTCCAAGACACTCCTGGAGCTTCTGCTTGGGATCGGTCCATTCTTCATCATGATGCTCATGTGGCCGGCGACCAAGGCATTCTTCGACCGCTGGTTCGGAGAGGTCATGACAGTGGTTCTGCAGATCGCGCTTGTAACCGCCGTGCTGGCCTTCGCGATGAAGATCTTTGTCGCTATGGTAGGCGCTATCGACATCGACAGCCTCGATGCCAGTCCGTTCTTCGACGCACTTAGACTCATTGCTGTCACCATGGTGATGCTGTGGGTGATGTATGTCGTGTATCAAAAGGCAGCCAGTCTTGCAGGGGGCATGTCGTCTGCGGCAATCACGTTTGGGGCGGTTGCTGCCCGGGCGGTAGGCCTGAGTAGTAGCGCTGCCGGCGCAGTCAACGCGCCGTCCACCCGACGAGATCTGGAGTCGGGCATGATGACAACCGCGGGTCGCCTGAACCACCTGGCAGCTGGTAATGCCGTATGGAACCCAAGGTACGCTCGGCACGTGCTCGGGCAGTTCGGCAAGAACTGGGGCCTGCCAGAACGACGGACAGGTGGAACCGTCAGAGGGCGCTGACTCTCACGGTGGCCCCGCTTCGGCGGGGCCTTCCTTTTTGAGGGAGCGGCTTTGTCGGGAATGGGACACGTTGCTGATTTTGGGGCGAGGCCGGCTTTAGCGACAGGAGATGCTTCACCCGTCGACGTCTCTCTATATCGAGGGCGTAAGTCTCGGGGCGCTGCCCCAAACCCTGCCCTCGCCGGGAGGCAGGGATGCAGCAGGTACAGCCCACTGCCTCCCTGCGTGAAGGTTGGGAGCCTTCGCCAGCATCAAGGGTTTGCTTCGCCGGCACCCTCACCCGGTCCCGACCTTCGGCCGAGCTGCGGCTTCCGGTGCCGCCCTTGACCCTGCCTACGGCCGGCAAGACAGATTCAGCGCACGTCGGCACGAGGTCATCTGAGTCTTGGACATGTCCAAGAAATCGGATGCGCCTTTGACTGGGTCGGATGAGACAGCTACGGCTGTGACTCACAGCGAACAATTTCTGCCAGAACCCTTGGTACGTATAGGGTTCCGAAGGAGTCAGTAAGGCGCCGAAGGAGCCTGGACCAAGCAACGAGCTCGGGTGGAGCCCTCGCACCGTGTCCAGCTGGCAAGACAGATTCAGCGTGTATCAGTCCGAGACCTTCAAAACCTTGGACATGTCCAAGGAAGTGCGCCGGTACAGGCCCGCTGATACCGCGCCAAGCCAGCTATGCAAGACAGATTCAGCGCGATTCCAGTCTGGGATGCATGAACCTTGGACCTGTCCAAGGTTCATGGTCGGTCCCGCAAGCGATTGTAGACGCTGTGAGCCCTGTCCACCCCGACTGCTTAGCTCCCAGAAATTTCGTCATGACGAAGGAACGGGGGGCGACAGACTAGTGCCTCTGCCCGACGGCAGCAGAAGGCATCTAGGGATGGGTGCTCGATCGCATCATCATCCCCGCAACTCGGGGCGATGGCCTGCATGAGCTACCCGATCTCAGCGCGAAGTCGCGGTCGGATACCTCCGGTCGTAAGGGCAGCCGGGAAAGGGCCAGTTGGCGGTTCAGATCGGAAAAGTCTTCGTCATGACGAAAAAATGCAAGGCGCGAGAGCTATTGCAGGATAGGCTAATCGCCGGTAGGTTGTGCGCACACCTCGCACAACCGAGCAATGGCATTGCCATTGCGTATGCCCCCCAAGGGCTGGAGGACAGTGACAGCGGTCCGTCGCGCAGCTTGAGGAATTGACCTTGGAGAGCCAGAGCAGGCGTTTGAACGTGCATCTAGGACCGGAGCTGAAATCCCGGTGGTCGGCGTACTGTCAGGCGCGCGGTATGAAGCCGGGCGCCGCGCTGAAAGAAGCTATTGAGCGACAGCTAGCCCAGGCAGAGCAAAAGCCTGAGCCGCGAAAGTTCCAGCAGACGAAGGAAGCACCCCAAGACGAGGCGATGGAGAGGTTTGAGATCCTCCTCACTCGTTCCGAGAAATCGGCGATCCGCGAGCGTTCCAACATTGAGCGGTGCTCGATGCGACGCTGGATTGTGGATGCGATCCGGGTGGGGCTGACGGGGGAACCTCAGTTCGGTACAAGTGAGGTCGAGGCTCTCACCGAATCGAACTACCAGTTACGCGGAGTCGGCCGCAACTTGAACCAGCTCACCAGACGTGCAAATGAGGGCAAGCCTGTCCACGTCCCAGTCGAGCAGGCAAAGGCGCTTAGCGACCGAATCGACAAGCACTTTAAGGTCGTTACGGCTGCTGTTCGTGCCAGCCTTGAGCGATGGAATCTGAAGTGAGCGCGGAGCCGGGGGCGAGAATATAGGTTCCGATAAGACATGTGTTCTGGATGTTCTGGAGCAGTCTGCGAGTCTTGATTGTGTAGCTGAGGTCGAGAATGGGTGCAGGCTAAGACCACTAGAAAAAGCGCAGTTCTTCCGTCAGTTGCCGCTCGGGTGACAGTGCAAAGCCTGTGAAGATCTGTCTCGGAGCGGGCTGGGAAAGTGTATGAAGAGCTCACTAGTAGATTGAGCAGGTTCATTAACTTCTATGAAAGCCCAAGATGCTGTTGATGAGTGTCTGAAAGAGTTTGCCCGCGTACAGCCAAACGGAGTGCTGGATGCTTCTCAGTTGCCACGCGATGGCAGGCTTCCAGCGATGCTCCGAGCGGAAAACTCTAAAGAGATCTGGTTCAGTTCGCGTGCTCTGGAGTGCGTGAATTGGCTCGGTCGTTTGTTGCACCAGGAACTCAAGGTGGATGGGGTCATTCGTGTCGAAGAGTTCTCCGGGCTTGTGCGAAAGGCTTTGGTAGATGGCTACTGCGACGGGCGGCTCGTGTGTGGTGATTCGGCGTTGCTCGAAGGGATTCGCCAGATGCTTGCTGTCTCTTTGGATGCTGCTAAACGGTCTATAACTCACTCGTTCCCAGCATGGTCTGTAGAACTAGGTGGCCAGGCTTTACAGGTGGGGCCGGCCACTATCTATCCGTTAGCACAGTGGCTAAGACGACAGCAATTTAGCGCAAGGGTGGGGGCTGCATTCTTCACTCCAGAGCTGCCCGAGGCTGGCTGGAAAGTGCGCTTTGAAGCGTACCTCTCGGGCGAACTTGAGCAGCAGCATGTTGATCCGGCTTGCATGTTGGCCGATGCGGTTGGCGACTGCTCGCATGTTGTTGTGGTAACCATGCCGCCGATGGAGGGCGAGATCTCGCGTCAGCAGGCACGCCTGTTAGCGCAAGCCGCACTTGATGTTATTGCGCTCATATTCGAATCACCGATGTATCACAGACGTTGGATATTGCGTGACCAGCCTTCCGCTCCAGAGTGCTATGGCGAAGTATCAGCTTTTGATTTTGCGTTGAGTGTTCCGAGTGCGCCAAAGCATGATCATCGCAGCCCATTCAGTGCAAGAAAAAATGCTGAGGCTCTTGGTCGAAGAGGTGGCCTTGTCGAGGCGGCCGGTCAAGTCCTTGACGCTGTGCAGAGTTCTGATCCAGATGCGGTCAATATTGATTCGGCCCGGAGGTGGTTCACTGCTCTGATGTGGGCTGGTCAGGGTGCGCGTGAACCCAATGATGCTATTGCCTCGACGCAGTTTGCTAGTAGCCTGGATATTCTGGCTCGGGCGAACGGATATCACCCCATACTGGAGATGGCATGTGGACTACTTGGCGTCAGCCCAGAAGCTGTCGTAACTCGTTCTAGTCCATCGCATCGATCAGGCATGACACTGCGGCAGGTCGTGAAGTGCGTCTATGGACGAGGACGGTCTCAGGTCCTGCATGGGAGTATCGTCAACCCAATGGATCGACATGCTGTTGAGCGTGAGATGGGCGGATTCCTAGCTCGAGCCTGTCTGCGAGAAGCAGTACTAGTCGTTCCGAAGATGGATGACCGTGTAGGCCAGAATTTTTGGAGTGCTCGGTCGAGTAGCTCCGACTCGGAGTCACCTGTCTAATGGCAGGATCGCGTGTTGCGGGCTATAGCGGGTATAGAGTCTTCTATAGCACGTAGCCTTGCAGATAGAGGGTGCTTGCTGCTTCAAGAAAAGTTCGATCATGAGTGTTGATTACAAGGAGTAGTTCAGTTAATGACAAGGATGAATCACTCGGATAGACCATTTTTCAGTTGGTCCATTTCGGACTTGGAGAAGGCATTTGAGGAGCGCTCAACCGAGCAGGATTTTATAGAGGTGTTGGCCGAGGAGTTAGTACACCGTCAGACCGAACGAGCCAGACGTCTAGAGGCTAAAGTTCGAAGTGTTCGCTTACGTATTGGTGGCGATACGCCAACAGAACATGCAGCTGCTGAGGATCAGTGTGTCCTTCAGGGCCAGGAGTATGTTCAACACCCATCAGTAGATAGGGTTGAAGCCCCGATGCCACTTGTGACTAATGTGCCCATTCAGATCCTGGGTGCTTGGGCGGCGCTTGAGGTGCTCAATCCTCAGACCTTTGGAAGTCCACACGAACTAGCCTCCAAACGAGAACGAGCGCTAGTAGCAGACTTCAATCGAGGCTTGCCCTGGGAAATAGGCGATAGAGGGCGGCGTGACAAGAAAATATTTTACCATGTTGTGCTCGGCACGATCGATGCTGCCCGAGCCTTCGCTGCTTTGCTCGATCGGTATGTCGATTCCCGTTCTGAGAGGCCCCGCGTCAAGGCGGAGGCGGTGTTGGCTTCAGTCATAGTTGACAAGAATGGCGTGCTTGTACCAGATGATCCGGTAGTAGTATCAAGCTTCGCGTGGGGATTGCCTGTGGCGCTAACCAGCGATCTTTCGGAGCTTGCTGGCTGGTCTTCAGTTGTTGAACGACTCCAGGACGGTTTAGCGAAGCAGTTGCGTCGAAGCGGAAGTGATGGAAAAGAGCGGCCGCTTGACCATGGTCTCATTCAAGGTGCATACCATTGGCTGTTAAGTGAACTAAGGTTGTCGGAAGCCTTCGTTCGGCCTCCGCGATTTGCGATTCGGGTGTTTCAAGACTTCCGTCTGCGAAAGGCTCCAGATGCGCTCTTACTGAACAGTTTCTATCTGGGGGACCTCTCTCGCGCCCAAGCATGCTTTGCGCGAGGTGATGCACCAAGGGCGCTTCAGCTCTACATCGGCCAGGAAAAGCCACCAATCCGTCGCGACCTGCTACGAGATTCAGCTGCGCTGGAGGATGCAGTTGCCCCTTCTTCTATTCCTTCCGCAAGGTGGCCCGGGCCAGGGCGCCACCCGCTGGTATTGTTACAGCAAGCGGCTGTGAACCTTGCGCTTGATGGAAGGGATGAATCTGGCGTTGTTGCCGTCAACGGTCCACCTGGCACCGGCAAGACCACGCTACTGCGTGACGTTGTGGCAGCACTTGTCACCCGGCGCGCTGAGGCTATGTGCAGCTTCGACGATCCGGCTCGAGCCTTTTCTGACAGTGGGCAGCGACTCAAACTTGGGAGTGAGAGCGCCAATTTGTATGGAGTTAATCGAGATCTTAAAGGTTTCGAGATACTAGTAGCCTCCTCAAACAATGGCGCTGTGGAGAATATAAGCGCCGAGCTTCCAGCCCAGAGTGCGGTCGCTAGTGATGCTGGTCTTTCGTATTTTAAGGCGCTTGCGGAAGAGCTCATAGAGAGGCCCGCTTGGGGTCTGATCGCTGGCGTTCTTGGGAACGCCAGTAATCGTGCACGTTTTGCGAGGAAGTTTTGGTGGGATCAGGAAGTAGGCTTGGCAACGTATTTGGCCGAGGCTGCCGGTACTCCGCAGTGGATTGAAGAGGTAGGGCAGGGTGGCGCAAAGATACGTCGTCGCCCGCGCCTCGTCGTAGAGGCGTCCGCTCCCTCGTCGCATAGTGAGGCGCTGAAGCGATGGGAGGTCGCCCGTGCTGTGTTTCGGCAACGCTCAGAGAGGGTCAGCGAGCTCCTGTCAAGCCTTGAGGAGGTGCGCTACTCGGTACAGAACCTTCCGGAGCTTGCGGCTGCCGCTTCTTCTTCCCGCGTTAGGCGCGATGCGGCTTCGACGCGAGTAGCGCAGCTGGAGGCCGGATTTCGTGAGGCTCTCTCTGAAGAGGCTACGGCAGATATAGCAGTCAAGCGCGCTCAGGAGGAGTTGACTGCACATGACGCTAGAAGGCCGTGGCTTCTGGCTAGGGTTTTCCGCACCGTCGCTGCCAGGCGATGGATTGCTGAGCGAGAACTGCTAGCGGAGGTGCTGAAAATCGCAACAGCTAGTCGAGTGGACTGCAAGAGGGTTGTGGCTAGGTTGGAGGGCGAGTGCAGAGTCGCCATGGCCGCCGCGCGAGAGCTTGCACTCGAGGCTGAGGCGAGTGAGAGGGCCTTTAGTGCCGCGCGCAGCACGCTAGATGAAGGTAGGGCTCGCCTGGGAGATCGGCTTGTGGACTCCGAGTATTTCGAGCGTGCGCATGATGTGCGACATCAGTCGGTGCCCTGGTGTGATTCTGTCGCGCACCAAGCTAGGGATGAACTGTTTGCAGCGGCAATGGAGGTGCATAAGGCCTTCATCGATGCGGCAGCCAAGCCCATTCGGAGCAACCTGGCTGGTCTAATGAAGGCTATGGGGACGGCTGGAAGTAGTGCATTTGGTGGTGCGAAAGCGCCATTGCTAGAGGAGGTATGGGCTACGTTGTTCTTAGTTGTACCTGTAGTCTCAACCACGTTTGCCTCGGTGGAACGGATGCTAGGAGCTCTACCGCCAGAGTCGCTGGGGTGGCTCCTGATCGACGAGGCAGGGCAAGCAATACCACAAGCAGCTGTCGGCGCCATACTTCGGTGCCGGAAGGCGATCGTTGTTGGCGATCCAGTGCAGATTGAACCTGTGGTTCCTCTCCCCGAATCTCTGACCCAAACAATCTGCCGTCGCTTCGGAGTCGATCCGGATCATTTCAACGCGCCAGAGGCGTCAGCTCAAACGCTTGCTGACGCAGCGACATCGTACATGGCTGAGTTCCTCGGCCGACAAGGTAGTCGCACGGTTGGAGTGCCGCTTCTTGTGCACCGGCGCTGTGCGGATCCAATGTTCGGAGTTGCCAATGCTGTGGCGTACCAGCACTTGATGGTTCATGCAAAGGAGCCTAAGCCATCGGAAATAGCGAACTGTCTGGGGCCCTCGCGATGGATAGATGTTCAGGGCGCCGGCCATGACAAGTGGTGTGCGCAGGAGGGTGAGGTAGTGTTGGAGCTGTTGCGAAAACTGGCCGATGCTGGCGCTTCTCCCGACCTCTACATAATCTCGCCATTCCGAATGGTCGAATCTAGTCTTTCTCGACTACTGCTCGATAGTGGAGTTTTAGCGTCCATGACGGAAGATCCGGGGAAGTGGGTGAGAGAGCGTGTTGGTACTGTTCATACGGCTCAAGGCCGGGAGGCTGAGGCAGTAATCTTCGTGCTTGGAGCTCCAGAGCAGGATCAGCGCGGAGCGCGAGGTTGGGCCGGCGGACGACCGAACTTGCTCAATGTCGCGTTGACTCGGGCGCAAGAAGTCGTTTATGTCGTGGGGAATCGCAAGCTTTGGCGAGAGGCCGGGGTGTTTGGCGACCTCCACTCTGGTATGCCGTAGTGGCTGGGATGATTTCCTGACCGTTGGGAGTAGAGGTGAGGTACGGCCCAGGCTACTGATCAGTCGCCCGGGCTTGGCTAGGGGGTATTCTCTACGCCATGGGTCTTCGTCAGTAGGTCTGCAATGCTCAGAGAGGGCCTAGATGTGATCTCTCAGTAGGTTGTTCATCCGGGGCGATCCCGGAATTCTGTAGGTGCGACCCAAACAGCACCCCAGGAGCCCCGGATGAACCTGCATAAACATGCCC